>CAZSGT010000467.1:0-2277 GCA_964606215.1 uncultured Lachnospiraceae bacterium | reverse complement strand
ATAGCTTCTTCCTGTCTCTTAATCATCTGACGAACCATCTCGCCACCCACAGAACCATTCTGTGCAGATGTCAGGTCGCCGTTATAACCATTCTTAAGCGGTACTCCAAGCTCAGATGCAACCTCCATCTTAAAACGGTTCATAGCCTCTTTAGCCTGTGGTACTTCTACTCTTCCAGATCTACTAGACATAACATTCACCTCCATAATTATTTATCCGTAAACACCATTTACCCATAAGCAATCACTACTATATTTCTGTTTATCACTTATCATCGTCCTATTATCTCTTGGCATCAAAAAATTATGTTGGTATATACTGGCAGTTTACCGAAAATCTTTGCCGTTAAACACAAGCTCACAAATGCGTTCCGACGCATGCCCGTCGTCAATGTGGCAGAAACGGTTATAAAATTCTTCATAACGTTTTTCGTAGCGATTCTGGATGTCATCAATATTTTTTAAAACGTCAATGACTTCATCAGACGTATACAAAAGCGGTCCCGGCAAATCCTCTTCTATATCCAGATAGAATCCCCGGAGCATATCCCGGTATTTTTCCAAATCATAGGTAAAAAACAACATGGGTCTGCGCAGATTTCCAAAGTCAAAAAATACAGAGGAATAATCGGTAATTAAAATGTCGGAAATCAGATACAGCTCAGAGATATCATCGTAATGGCTCTCATTGTATACAAATCCCTCCAGACCGCTTACATCCAGATTATCTGCAATATAATAATGGGTCCGCAAAATCACCACAAAATCCTCTCCCAGCTCCTCCCGCATTTTATACAAATCCAGCTTCAGGGTAAACTTGTACTTTCCTTTGTCATAGTACTCGTCGTCCCGCCATGTAGGGGCATACAGTACTACTTTTTTTCCTTCGGGAATCCCAAACTGTTTTTTCAGCGCTCCAATACGTTCTGCCGTGTTATCCGTGTATAAAATATCATTTCTCGGATAGCCGCAGGGTACAATCTTTTCTTTTTCAAACAGGAATGCGCTCTGGAATGCCCCGTTAGAGAAATCAGTGTGGGAAACCAGATAGTCCCAGAGCCTGGACTGAATATAAAACTGGTGCTTATGCAGGGGGGAAGCTGACGTCACTTCCTCCTGGTCAAATACCAGCCGTTTCAACGGCGTGCCATGCCATGTTTCCAAAAATACGTTTCCTTCCCGCTTTACAAACCAGCCCGGCTGACGGACATTGAACACCGTGTACTTACTGATTGCCAGATAGTACATGTAGCGGATGCCAAACCGTTTCACCTTCTTGCCGCCATAGGGCAGCCTGACGGACATTGGATTTGCCAGCGACCAGATAAAGGTATATTTCCCCGGATAGGTTTTCGCAAGATATTCATAAATATATTTCGGGCTGTCCGAGTAAGATTTTCCCATAAATGTCTCAAACATAACATAATTTTCTTTCATTGGACGTTTCAGGAAATAATTCTTATAGAGATAGCGGTTAAAAATATTTTTATTGCCAAGAATCTTTCCAGCTTTTTCCAATGCCAGATGCCGGTTCACCAGCTTCATGGACTTTTTCAGGTCTCCCCGGACCACCGCTTTCATCGTACGCTTTTTGTATCCATGCAGCTTTGAAGTATAGCTCTTTGGCAGGGTGGCGATTACCTGGCTCATTCGCTTAAAACGCTCATTTCTCCAGTAATCCTCCACACCCCGGCGAAGCTTCGTAATGAAAAAATACGTGTAGTAATTCATCATTTTATCCGCAAGGCACAGTCCGGCAAGGCTGTCCATATCAATCGCTTTGCTGGCACGCATAAAAGTATCCAGCATCTGGTCGAAACGGTCCTCGTCGGTCATCTGGGAGATTGCCGGAAAGTGTTCCGGGTCGTTATGGCTCCGCTGCACATAATTGCATTCTGGAAGAAACAAACTATTCTCTCCATAATATAATACCCTGACTACAAACAAAATATCTGCATAAAGTTTTGAATTTTCATCAAACAAAATTTCATGCTCTTCCACAAAGTCCCTGCGCACCAGCACATGCAGCGCCGATACTTCCTTTAAGCCCTTTCTCATAACCATCATGCCACAGAGATTCCTCTCATAATGACAGGCGGTCTTTTGCTCTTCCGGCAGGGTGGAAACATCTATGTC
This sequence comes from uncultured Lachnospiraceae bacterium, assembly GCA_964606215.1. GTDB lineage: Bacteria > Bacillota > Clostridia > Lachnospirales > Lachnospiraceae > CAZSGT01. Next base: position 142 of record CAZSGT010000467.1, on the reverse strand, counting down.
CTCTCCGTATCTGGGCTTATACAGCGAATGGACACCCTTTGCATTTTCCTTTTCGGACTGTCCGGAATTTTCGATGCCAAAAAATACGGTCCGGTTAAACCATGTAGCAATGCAGTTCCCAGAGGCAAACTCCACCGGATTT
>CAZSGT010000466.1:0-2279 GCA_964606215.1 uncultured Lachnospiraceae bacterium | reverse complement strand
GGAGGCTTACTGTGAAAAATAAGATTTTATCGGCAAAGGGACTTTGTAAGAGTTTTGCGCATAATGGTGGACAGATTCATATTCTTTCCCACGTGGATATGGATTTGTATGAGGGGGATTTTACGGTGATTATGGGGGCGTCCGGTTCGGGCAAATCCACGCTGCTGTATGCCCTTAGCGGCATGGACCGGGCGACGGCAGGGGAGGTATTGTACGATGGAGGCGATATTGTAACCATGCCGGAGAAAGACATAGCCAGACTGCGGCATACGGCCTTTGGCTTTATCTTTCAGCAGATGCATCTCATCAGCAACCTGACCTTGTTTGAGAATGTTGCGGTTCCCGGTTATCTGAATAAGGATGTTCCGGCGGCGAAGGTGAATGAAAGGGCGGAGGAACTTCTTGGAAGAATGGGGTTGGAGGGTGTAAAGACACACCTGCCTTCGCAGGTTTCCGGAGGGGAGCAGCAGCGGTGCGCCATTGCCAGGGCGGTAATCCATACGCCGAAGCTGTTGTTTGCTGATGAGCCTACGGGTGCCCTGAACCGGCAGAATACCACAGAGGTGTTAAATCTGCTGACACAGTTAAATGGAGAGGGACAGAGCATTTTGATGGTGACCCATGATTTGAAAGCAGCGCTGCGCGCTACCAGACTGTTGTATCTGGAAGATGGGAAGATTACGGGAGAATTGACACTGCCGGAGTATGATGCAAAAGAAGAAAAGAGCCGTGAGACGCAGGTAAACGCATGGTTAAATTCTTTGGAATGGTGAGGTGGGAGCGATGAAAATTTTAACGATGTTGAAGGCGAATATCCGCCACAAGAAAGGTTCTTTTGCCAGCATAATCATATTGATGCTGATTATTACCATGGCGTTGTCCGCAATTTTAAGCGTGCAGGATAATATCTATGATGGGATTGTGGAGGCACAGGAGAGAACGAATACGGGGAATGTCATTGCTTATATGGATGTAAATAAGCTGTCGGATTCTCTCCGAAAGGACATAGAGAATCATAAATTGGTTCAGAAAGTTGTATATAAGGAAGCAGTGCCTTCCAGGAAAGTGACCTGTGGAGATAGCGAGGAGTATAATAATACAGTTTTCTTTCAGGAATTGGACAAGGGAAGGCGATTGCTTGATGCGCAGGAAATCGAGTCTCTGGGTGAAGCGCCGGAACTGAAGGAAGGAGAGGCCTATATTTCCCAGGGAATGAAGACGAATTTTGCTTGTGAAATTGGGGAAACATTAACTCTTACGGTGCAGTCCGGAGACTACAAGTTTACCATTGCGGGCATTGTGGAGGATCCTACGGTTGGGGCGTCGGTAATCGGTTGGAAGAATATATATGTCAGCCAGAAGGATTTTGCGAAGATTTACAAGGAGCAGGAGGCTTTTGCAAAATCGGAGGAAACTGGCACGGCACAGATTATTCAGATTTTTATTTATAAAACAGAGGACTGTGAGCTTACGGACGACCAGTTTGCAAGGCAGCTCAATCTGGATACGGGATTTGCAGATATTAGTTTTGGAAGCATTACCAGGGACATGAGTACCCACTATACCTACTTATTTGTGCAGGTCATTGGTTCTGTTTTGATTGTATTCGTGCTGTTGCTTCTGGTTGCAGTGGTCGTCATTATGTGTCACAGCGTTTCCACCGGGATTGAGATGGAATATACCACCCTTGGCGTAATGAAAGCCCAGGGGTTTTCAAAGGGAACCATACGTCTGATTCTGGCGGTCCAATACCTTCTTGCACAGGTGATTGGTGCAGGGATTGGTATGCTGCTTTCCGTATGGCTTTGCAGAGAGCTTGGGAATGTGTTTTATCCCATAACGGGAATCGTTCCGCTGAAGCGTGTTTCATTTCTGAAATGTGGAGTAATTATTTTCGGAATGCTGGGAATTTCAGCAGTATGTATTTTTCTCATAACCAGAAAAATCGCAGAGATTTCACCGGTACGGGCGATTTCAGGTGGAAAAAAGGAGATTCATTTTGACAGCAGGCTGCAGGTGCAGATAAAGAAAAAAATGTTGTCCGTGGGGCTTGCACTGCGGCAGTTTACTTCAAATAAAAAGCAGTACATTGGAGTGATAGCTATTGTATCCATGCTGGTGTTTTTTATGACTACCATGATGGTTCTGGGAAATGTCATAACAGCGGAGTCTGCATGGAAAAACATGGGGATTTTGGCAACGAATATTGACATTACCTTGAAAAAGAACATCGGAGATGATAAAATCAGGGAAATTGAAGAAACCATCAAGGAGTATTC
>CAZSGT010000465.1:0-2284 GCA_964606215.1 uncultured Lachnospiraceae bacterium | reverse complement strand
TACTGTCACGGATCGATGAGGAGCTGTTCGCCCTGGAGTTCATGGAATGGGCCGGTGAGATCATAAGCACGAAAGGGACACATCTGGCCATTGACGGGAAAGCCCTGAGGGCAGGCATGGAGAAAGTGAGGAACTTCAGGCCGCCGATGGTGATGAATGCAATGGATGTGGCAACAGGGCTGGTGGTGGCACAGCTCCCGCTCAGGGACAAGGACTGTGAGATCACGGCGATACCGGAACTGCTGAAACTGTTGGACATCAGTGGGACAACGGTGACAACGGACGCAGTAGGGACCCAGACGGAGATCATGGAACAGATCCTGCACCAGGAAGGACATTTCGTACTGATGGTCAAAAAGAACCAGCCGCAGGCGTATGAAGAGATCACGAAGTATCTCGGGGAAATGTCGGAAGATTATAAGAAAATGAAGGAGGACAGGAACTATAAGCCGCGGCATCCTGAAATGCAGGAGAAATATGAGGAGGTCTGCCACCGGGAAAGGAACCGTGACAGGATGGAACACCGGTGGTACGGCGTGTGCACAGAAAACAGCGTCCTGACAAAAACGCAGAAGGAATGGCCGTTCATAAAAACAGTAGGCCGGGCCAGGCAGGTACGGATACCGATAGAACGGGATCCGGAGGGAAATGACATAACGCCGGACGTGGAGACATTTCTGGCAGGGGGTTCGAGGAGGAGCCCAAAACCGTCCATGGATGAGGATGTTGGAAAGGACATACAGGAGACGGGGATGATTTCGGATATGCTGCTGACAGCCGAAGAAATGGGGGGCATAAAAAGGGCGCACTGGTCAGTGGAAAACCGCGTACACCATGTGCTGGATGAGAGTTTTCGGGAAGACAGGTCACCGGCAAAAAAATCGAAGAACAACCTTGCATTAATAAGGAAATTTGCCTACAACATTCTCCGGATAGCCATGCTGTCAGGAGAATGTTCGGAGATCATGACGGAAGCAATGGATGATTTCAGCGATACCCCGGCCCTGATGGAGAAATATATATTCAACGGAATCAAAAACTTTTACTAATATGACAAGCATAGCAGTTTTTAAAAAATGTAAGTAAAAACAAGGGGATATTCTGCGCATTTTTATAGAATAGAAGGCTTAGAGATGAGTAGAAGAAGTGAGAGAGAAATACCTCAGTGCTGAATTGCGTTTGCGGACAGCTCTGTTATGAAGAGCGGTACTGTCGGTCAGGCTTCGTGAAACAACCCTGGGCTGCTGAATAGTTACTGTTTACTTTACCTACTGTATGCTGTATAATATAGGAAAGATTATTGGGAGAGCTTTACATGAATGACGGCAAACTCATAACATTTACACTCGGAGGCATGGCCTTTGAGTATGATGAAGATAAAAATAAAATGAACATTCAAAAACATGGCATTTCTTTTAAGAGTGCGGCCCGTGTGTTTTTCGACTATGACAGAATCGAATTTTTTGACGAAGAAAATAGCGGTACAGAAAGCCGCTATGACACTATCGGCGATTTATCTGCAGGAAACATCAACTTGATAGGGAATACTGATACTATAATAGGCAATATTGGCAAAGACGATGTATTATTTGTGGTATACACAGAGCGAATAAAACGCAATGAAAGCGGTAAAGAAATAGATGTGACAAGATTGATTTCAGCCAGATATGCTACCAATTTTGAAAGGGGGTTGTATTATGGTAAATATTAACAGTATAACAAGTAGCCTTGCAAAAGAGCTGGCTTTTACGGAAGAAGAAATTCGAGAATTACAATCCGCCAAAGAAAAAGCTATTGTGTTTGATGATGATTGCCCGGAGACAACACCGGAAAGAGCGTTGAAATTCCGCAGGGTTAATCCTCCAAGAGAAAAGGCAGCAAGGGCATAAAACAGACTAAGTTTCTTGCATCATAGGCGGGAAATTCCCTGCCCATAATAATTTAACCTTAATTCCCGGCTCTTTTTTAGTCTACATGACAAAATGCCCATTTTATCAGCAATTTCACGCATAGAGTGTAGACTAAATATTTTATATCTACATTCAGAATGTTAATTCATATGATACACATTGGAATCAGTTGGGGGCATACATCGGTACATGCACCATACTGAATGCTTGGGGAATAGAAACAATTGATCTTTCAGAACTTACCATCTTAACTTGGCCTCTGAAAGATAATTATCATGTCTGCGCCGAAGATGACTTGGCCAATATGTTGCATCTTAGGAGTTCTGTCTTTAAAGATGAAGTAGAGTATCAAATACAGGAATGCCCGGTCATTG
>CAZSGT010000464.1:0-2297 GCA_964606215.1 uncultured Lachnospiraceae bacterium | reverse complement strand
GTAACTGTGCTTCGTGTATTACAGGATGGAATGGATTGGGAATACATAATCGGGCATTGGATTGAACGCAACATATAAGTGAGATATAAATACAGTCTGCTAAAAAAACAGATAGAAAGCAGAATAATGTATTAAGAAGTATTTGGGTGTAGGTTATTCCTTGATTATTCCTACACTTTGTGGTATGAAATGCAGTATTTTAGGCGTTTCACGTAGCCGTACAGGAAGTAGCGGACGCTGGGAAGTTCTAAGAATTGCATATAATACTTTTTTACAATGAAAAAATATCTTTATAAAGATTCAGAAAGTACCGTGATTCTTAGGAATTGCGGTACTTTTGGCTTATGGGAAATGATTTGCAAAATACAAATATTTATGGTATAATCGGCTAAAAGCATGAAAATTCTACAAATCTTTTTATAACAATACGTTTTTGTGCAGTGTAACAGCGATTGTTTTTCTCAGTATATCATCAAGAGTTTCAAGAACTTCCGTGCTTTGTAATCATAAAAAACAAAGCAGAGAGGGATGGAGTTTTTGTGATACACATGACATGCCTCCTGTCATACAAAGGAGGTAGCATGAGCTATACGAAAATAGTTTTGGAAGCGGTCCAGAGTATGTCGCAGTATGATGAAAACGCGAAAATGATTCTTGCAGACAAGGAGATTTTGGCAAACATGCTGGTGCGTACTGTAGATGAGTTTCTGGGAATGGATCCAAAGAAAGTGGAACTGCTGATTGAGGGAGAACCCTTCATCGGAAGCACACCAGTAGAGCCGGGACTTACGAACGAGAAAGACCAAGAAGGGAATATGGTTATTCATGCAATGGACCATATACAGAAATGTTCTGTAATCAAAGGAATGAATGTCGAAAACAAGATTCGAAATGAGGGGATTATCTGTTTTGACATACTTTTTTATGTTCGGACAAAAGATGAACTTTCTAAGGTTATTATAAATCTGGAAGCACAGAAAGGGGAACCGTCGGAGTATGATGTGGAGATGCGGGGAATTTTTTATGCAAGCCGGGAACTGTCTTCGCAGTTACGCCGGGAGTTTTCAGACCAACAGTATAATGAAATAAAAAAAGTATACTCCATTTGGATAGTGATGAATACGAAAGAGAACACCATCGACAGAATCCGTCTGCATAAGGAGGATGTGCTGGGAGTCAGCCGTTGGAAGCCAATGTATGAGTTGTTAAATGTAATTGTTATCCGGATGAGAAATAAACTGACGGAAGATACAACACAGGAACTGCATCGGTTATTAGGTGCATTGTTCACAGAGGACTTAGAAATGGAAGTACGTTGCAGTGTGTTGGAAGAATTTGGAATTGGTATGGAAGAGAACCGGAAAGGGATGGTGAAAAGCATGTGTAATTTAGGAGAAGGTATTTGGGAGCGTGGGATAGAGAAGGGAATGGAGAAAGGGATACAAAAAGGGATAGAACAGGGTATAGAACAGGAACGAATCAAAATAGCTAAAGCACTTCTAGATGTTATGGACATTTCAACCATTGCAAAAAAGACTGGGTTGGCAGAGGAAGAAGTCCGTGCACTTGCTACGGAGTGAGAGAGTATTACAAACTCCTTGTCATTTTATGCTATTTTTGATAGAACTAATAATAGAATCGCATTCAGAGTAGAAGTGAACATAGGGCACTTCATGCAAAAGACAAATCACTCTGACTGTGGTTCTTTTTGTCGTTGTAAGAGTGACACTTTAAGTTGCATAAACCGCATACAGGGGTTTCTTGTTTGGAGGAAATGCGGATGGTATAATAAGAAATAGAATGAGCATGGTTAGATGTGAAGGTGTAACAATAATCATGAATCAGATTTATCTGTAATAATGAAAACTATATGAAATGGAGGAGTACGATGAAACTGAAAAAAATTTTTGTAAAAGGTGTACTTTCTTTTGGAATGATGGCATGTGCCGTTCTGTTTGCAGGTGCGAAGGCAGATGCTGCAACCTATGCCTGTGGGGCGGATGTCACAGCCACATTGAATGAAAGTACTGGAGTAATGACTGTGTCCGGAAGCGGAGATATGACAGAAGCAGCGTGGAGTTCCTGGGACAGCCCGGTTCCGGCTCAGATTCGCTCTGTGGTTGTGTCAAAAGGAGTTACGGCTATTGGAGATTCGGCTTTTGAGAATTGCGAGAATCTTACCAGTGTGACTTTGCCAGATGGATTAAAGAAGATTGGTTTTTATGCGTTTAAAGGCTGTACGTCGTTGACAAGTATCACGATTCCGAAAACGGTGACGGACGGCGGCGGATATTGTT
>CAZSGT010000463.1:0-2302 GCA_964606215.1 uncultured Lachnospiraceae bacterium | reverse complement strand
TGGAGCCGTTTTATCACGACTGCGGGCAGTTTTACTGTCTGAATGTGGAAAGCTTTCGGAAGCAGAAGGCAATCTGGATGGAAAATGTCGTTCCTTTTATACAGGACGAGATGAATGTACAAGACATCGATACGCTACAGGATTGGGAAATAGCCGAGATGAAATACCGGATTCTATATTCAGATGAAGGAAAGGGCGAAAAATAAATTTTTCACCCGGCAAGTTTGAGACTGGAGGAGAGGGTAAATGAGCCATACAATTGAGATAAACGGGAGAAAGATTGGACCGGGACAGCCGGCTTATATTATTGCCGAGATGTCGGCAAACCACGCGGGGAGTATCGGGCGTGCGAAGGAAATTATCCATGCAGCTAAGGAGGCTGGCGCGGATTGCATTAAGATACAGACTTACACACCGGACACGATGACAATTGACTGTGACGACCCTGTTTTCTATATAGACGGCGGCACATGGGAAGGGGAAAATCTTTACAGGCTTTACCAAAAGGCCTATACACCGTGGGAGTGGCAGCAGGAACTTAAAGAGGAAGCGGAGCGCATAGGGATTGATTTCCTTTCGACGCCCTTTGACAAGACCAGCGTTGATTTCCTTGAGAGTATTAACATAGCGTTTTATAAGATTGCTTCGTTTGAGCTGGTTGACATTCCCTTGATTGAATATATTGCGTCCAAGAAAAAGCCAATTATCATGTCATGCGGCATGGGCACACTCGGAGAGATAGAGGAGGCAGTTGAGGCAATCAAAAGACAGGGAAATGACAATTATGCGCTGCTCAAGTGTTCCAGTGCATATCCGGCAATCACGGATGAAATGAATCTCAGGACAATGGTCAATATGGGACAGGTATTCCAAGTACCGGTAGGATTGTCTGACCATTCGCTAGGGCATCTCGGCGCAGTTCTCGGCGTGGCAGTTGGCGCGCGCATTATCGAAAAGCATTTTTGCCTTGACCGCAAGATTGAGAATCCTGATGCCTCATTTTCCATGGAGCCGGCAGAGTTCAAGGAGATGGTAGGGCAAATCCGCATTGCGGAAAAAGCATTGGGAAAGGTCAGCTATGGGCCTACTCCGCAGGATTACCAGAGTATGCTGGTACGGCGGTCTATCTTTGTTGTGGAGGATATCAAAGCAGGGGATGCGCTTACGGAAAAAAATATTCGGATAATCCGGCCTGCGCAGGGACTTGCGCCGAAATATTACGGTGAAGTACTGGGCAAGGTCGCACTGACGGATATCAAGCGCGGTACGCCGTTAAGCTTTGACTTGATAGGGAGTAAAGATGTTCGATATGGAAAAAATTAGGAGACAGGCCAGAGAAATAATAGAAATCAGGACATTTGAGGAGACGATACTGCGTCTGTTTTCGGAGAATAAACTTTCGGGAACAACACATACATGTATCGGCCAGGAGGCTACAGCGGTCGGTATTATGGAACATATTGCGCCTGAGGATAAAGTCTTTAGCAACCACAGATGCCATGGCCATTATCTGGCATACGGCGGGCCTATGGAAAGCCTGCTTGCTGAGATTATGTCTAAGGAGAGTGGATTGTGCCAGGGCAGAGGAGGCAGCCAGCATATCCACTATAAGAATTTTTATTCCAATGGCGTACAGGGAGGTATTGTTCCCAATGCAGTCGGTGTCGCATGGGCGGATAAGCTGCGTGGAGAGCCGGGAGTGACTGTTGTATTTATTGGAGATGGTACATTGGGACAGGGACTTGTGTATGAGAGTTTTAACATGGCTTCTTTATATGAGTGCCCTGTTTTATTTGTGGTGGAAGATAACGGCTACGCGATGTCCACTTCGAGGGAAGCTGCGGTCAGCGGCGATATTGCCCTGCGGCCGGAAGCTTTTGGAATACGGACGGCAGAGATAACCAGCAATGATGTGGAGGAGTTGGACCACGCCTTTGCCGAGGCATTTTCCTACATTAGAACCGAACAGAAACCATTTTGCCAGATTGTGCATAATTACAGGCTTGCCGCACATTCCAAGGGAGATGATGTCCGGGATTTCCGCGAGATTGAAGAATGGAGAAAAAAAGACCCTGTATTGTATGTGGAAAAAAAGGCGGGCAAAGAATTTTGCGGCCAGTGCCGCGTGGAGGCGGAGAAACTGCTGCAGGAGCTTGTATCAAGGCTGGAAGCACAGGAGAGCATTTCAATCAGCGGCTATACAATAGAATATGCTGCAAAGCAGGAGGAAGCGCTTGAGGTACATCATCGCGGACATAGCGCACAACAGTTTTTCAGCGACAATAATGACAGAGTCCTGACG
>CAZSGT010000462.1:0-2302 GCA_964606215.1 uncultured Lachnospiraceae bacterium | reverse complement strand
GGCAGGCAGAGACCCGGACAGCGTGACGCTCATTGCCGTCAGCAAGACAAAACCCATTCCCATGATTGAGGAAGCATACGAAACCGGCTCCAGAGATTTTGGAGAGAATAAGGCGCAGGATATGCGTGATAAACATGATGCCATGGAACCAGACATCCGCTGGCATTTTATCGGCCATCTGCAGACCAACAAAATAAAATATGTGGTGGGAAGGGCACACATGATTCACTCTGTGGATTCCTTCCATCTGGCACAGGCGATTGAGGCAGAATGTGTAAAAAAAGATGTGTACATGCCAGTTCTTATTGAGGTAAACATTGCGGGAGAGGAATCGAAATTTGGGGTAACACCGGAGGAGACGGAAGCATTGATACGTGAAATTTCTATTCTTCCCCATCTGCAGGTAACCGGTCTTATGACAATTGCTCCATTTGTGGAAAATGCCGAGGAAAATCGGCAATATTTTAGGAAATTACATGATTTATATATTGACATCAGGTCAAAAAGCATTGATAATGTTAATATGGGTGTCCTTTCCATGGGGATGACTGGCGACTTTGAGATTGCAGTTGAAGAGGGTGCTACACATGTGCGTGTAGGTACAGGCATTTTTGGAGAAAGGAATTATATTAAAGATTAGGAGATGAGAGCATGGGCGTATTTGATAATATTAAAGAATTTTTCAGTTTAGTGGACGAAGACGATGATTATGATTACGACAGTAATCCCTACGAGGACGACGAAGAGGAAGTGTCTGCGGCACAGTTGCAGCGGCAGGAAAAAGCACAGGCACGCCGCCAGGCAAAAGCCGAGCGGGAACAGCAGCGGACTGCGACGGTAAGAGAACCCCGTACAGATCGTATGTCACGTGGTAAAGTCATTCCAATTCACCGCACAAACGGGGGATTTGAGGTATGTATTGTCCGTCCCTCTGACAAAGATAATGCGGAGGAGGCATGTTCTTTACTTATGAATAATTGTGCCGTTGTGCTCAATTTAGAGGGGCTGGATATGGCAAAGGCACAGGGTATTATTGATTTCATTTCCGGCTGTCTGTATGCCATTGACGGAAACATGCAGTCAATTTCCAAATATATTGTTGTATGTACACCAAACGGCATAGATATCTCCGGTGAGAGTTTAGAAGAACTCACAGGTTCTTCTGGTGACAACTACTCTGTGACACTGGATCAGGAGTTTTAATATGTTGCCGCTTCTTTACAGTACGGTTTATTATTTTTGCATGACCCTGGAAATCATTTTACTATTATATTTACTGTTATTATTTTTTCCGTCTTTATACCGTCTGCGTATGATGCTGTCCATTTTGGTACTGCCTCTCTTAGTGCCTGCAACATGGCTTTTAAAACATTCTATCTTATATTGCAGAGAGGTAGATTTTTCACCGGTTCTGGCAGTACTGATACTTGGATATATTCAGAGCTTACTGCCGGGGATGGGCTGAGGTAACTGTTATGGACAAAGAAGATATATTATTTCGGAATCGGATGGAAGACCTGGCATTACAGGCTTATCGCAAATATTATTATGAAGCCACAGATTTTCTTAACAACAGGGAGCAGGAAATTGTTCTTTCGATGATGAAAGAGCGATTGTTTGACGGTGTTTCCGTCACCTTTGACGGAGGCTACGAAGATGCGGAGCGACGTATCGTTCTGTTTCATATGGAAGATATGGAGATTCCGGAAACAGACTACCCCCTTACTGCATTATCCATCCGGCCAAGAGCCGTTCGTTTTGCGGACGCTCTGGAACACAGAGATATTCTTGGCGCACTGATGCATCTGGGAATTGAGCGCAGCCAGATTGGAGACATTCTGGTACAGCCGGTAGAAAAGCCAGGCTCTGATGCAACCCAGGCAATTTTATTTTGTAAGACCAAGCTTGCCCCTTACATTATGCAGGAGATGCAAAAGATTCGGCATACGATGGTGGACCTGTCGGTGATACCTTTGCAGGAAATTGACTATACGCCATCCTTTATAAATATGGAGATTGTAGTGGCTTCTTTGCGGGTGGACGCTGTATTTTCCACCGCACTGAAATGTTCACGCTCCAACTTTAAAAATATAGTAACTGCGGGCAATGTAATACTAAACCACAGAGAATTGTACAGCCCGGGTATACTTCTCAAAGAAAAAGATATTATATCCATACGAGGGTATGGTAAATATAGATTTAATGGAACTATTCATGAGACAAAAAAAGGACGGCTGTTGGTTGCGGTCCAAAAATATAACTAATGAAGGAGAAGAGCGAAAAATTAATTTTTCGCCCGGCA
>CAZSGT010000461.1:0-2312 GCA_964606215.1 uncultured Lachnospiraceae bacterium | reverse complement strand
GGGGAGACCCATCAGGGAATTTTTGATATATCTTTCTTAAACTCCATGCCGGGAATGACCGTCATGGCACCAAAGGACGGCGCAGAGTTGAAAGCTATGCTGGAGTTTGCCGTCATGTATCCGAAGGGACCAGTAGCAGTGCGATATCCCAGAGGGGCAGTCAGTCAGGCGTTCGCTGCAGAATATAAAGAGACAGCTGTAGAATATGGAAAAGCAGAAATCCTTCAGGAGGAAGAAGAGATTCTTCTCTTTGCATTGGGAAGCATGGTGGAGCAGGCAAAGGAGACTGCAGAAAAACTCCGTCTGGAGGGATATCATGTCAGCCTGGTCAATGCCCGTTTTGCAAAGCCCTTTGACCAAGACCTGGTTGAGAAGATGGCGCAGACCCATCATACCATTGTGACTTTGGAAGAAAATATCATCACCGGAGGATTTTCCCAGCAGATTTCCTGCTATCTGGAGGAGAAGAAACTGCCCTATGAGGCCCACGTTTCCATTGCATTGCCGGAGCAGTTCATTGAACATGGTGAGGCGGCAGGACTTCGGGAAAAATATGGGCTTTCAACGGAACATATTTTGAACAGGATTAAAGCGTCGCTGGCGGAAAGGAATCGGTTGCTTTGAAAGATACAACGAAAAAAGAACGGCTGGATGTGCTGTTAGTGAAACGGGGACTGGCGGAGTCCAGGGAGAAGGCAAAGGCGGTTATCATGACGGGGAACGTCTTTGTCCGGGGACAAAGGGAGGACAAGGCGGGAACCACGTTCCCGGAGAATGTGGAGATTACAGTGAAAGGCGAGCCGCAAAAATATGTGAGCAGGGGCGGACATAAGCTGGAAAAAGCCATACAGTGCTGGCAGGTGCCTTTGCAGGACGCCGTGTGCATGGATGTGGGCTCTTCTACAGGAGGGTTTACCGACTGCATGCTGCAAAACGGCGCCGCAAGAGTGTACGCCATTGATGTGGGAACAAACCAGCTGGCGTGGAAACTTCGCCAAGATGACCGGGTCATATCTATGGAAAAGACCAATATCCGCTATGTGACCCATGAACATGTGCCAGAGGAAATCGACTTTTCGTCCATTGACGTGGCATTTATTTCTCTGACAAAGGTCCTTGTGCCGGTTTACCATCTTCTGCGAACAGGGGGGAGAGTGGTGGCGCTGATAAAGCCCCAGTTTGAGGCGGGCAGGGAGAAAGTGGGAAAAAAAGGCGTTGTCCGGGAAAAAAAGGTACATCTGGAAGTAGTGGAGAGTGTGATGCAGTATGCGTTGTCGGTGGGATATTCCATTTTGGAGCTGGAGTATTCGCCCATCCGGGGACCGGAGGGAAATATTGAGTATTTATTGTATCTGGAAAAACTTCCTAGGATACAGGAACAAGCCGGGGAGGAGGACATTGTGTCATCTGAAGAACAGCCTTCCGTCATGCAGAGTGTAGATAGAGAAGCCTTTTCAAGCCAGTATGGCTCACGGATTCAGGAAGTGGTGGAACAGGCCCATGCATCTCTGGACAAATAGATTCAGGAAGTGGTGGAACAGGTCCATACACCCATGGACAAATAGATTCAAAAAGTAGTGGAGCAGCATAGACATCTTTGGTCATATAGAATGGAGAGAAAGCGTGAAAAAATTTTGTATTATCACCAATTCCGACAAGGAAGCGGGAATGAAAGCAGCGGAACATATCCGGCAGCTTCTCCAGGGGGTTGGTGCAGACTGCCATATTTTAAAAAACGAGCCAATCGGGCACAGCGGACAACCCCGATACACCAATGAAAAATATGTACCAGAAGGAACGGAGTGCGCATTTGTTCTGGGCGGAGATGGAACCATGATAAAGGCGGCAAATGATTTTGCAGTGAAATTTGGAAAACTGAATAAACAGAACCAGAAGTACATTCTTGGAATAGAACAGGCTATGCTGTACGCACAGGGTTCTGAAAAAACAGAAAAAAAGCAACCAAAGGGAAAAAGAGGAGGACGAAAAGATGAATTTTGACTATGAAGAGGAAAAGAAGAAACTGAAAAAGAAACTTACGATCTTTGCTGTTGTTTCGATTGTCTTCACAATATTATTCAGAATTGGAATGAGTGATGATGTTGGTTTCCTGTCGTGCTTATTAACAGGTCTGCTCACTGGACTGATTTTCTACATACCAGGCAGAATCAGAGGCTATTTCAAATTAGGGTGGATCATGACGATTGCCATATCCGTTGCATTTGTTTTCGCTGTTGTATGGTTGAATGGTGTGATCGGTGCTTTCGCTTACGTTGTACTGCTCTTCCCTATTGCAGACATGGGTTACAGCA
>CAZSGT010000460.1:0-2315 GCA_964606215.1 uncultured Lachnospiraceae bacterium | reverse complement strand
GCAATGATTCTCCAGATGACTGGCGACAGCGATGGAGACGAGGTTGTGTATGAGCCGGTGGAGGATGAAGAACAGTTGAAAGCCATTTCAAAAGTATTTGAAGAATTGTTAGAGGATATTGATTTGGAGTTTTAGAGAACCCGGAGGAGATGGGTTTGTAATTTTTGAAAATACCCCTTTCTTATGAAAGAGGATGAAATATTAAATGTGCGGACATAGAAAAAACGGAATGTTTCATAAATACAGACACAGGACACCTGCCGGGTGTAGTGTTTGTGTGCTATGAATACCAGAAACACAAAATGTACGGAGTGAACGGAGATATTAGCGGGAATCCAGCGTCAGTTGCTGGCTTTTTCCTGTGTCTATAAGCAGTTACCATTATAAGTGATTTTTGTGCCTTGCAATGTCTGTGAACGCAGAAAGAATGGAGGATTTATTTTGAGAAGTAGAGAAAAAAAAGTGGAGTTGGCACCAGGGTTGAAGATTATTCCGCTGGGAGGCCTGGAGCAAATCGGAATGAACATTACGGCGTTTGAGTATGAGGACAGCATCATCGTAGTAGACTGCGGATTGTCATTTCCGGAAGATGAGATGTTGGGAATTGATTCCGTGATTCCGGATGTCACCTATCTGAAAGAGAATATTGATAAAGTCAAGGGATTTGTCATTACCCATGGACATGAGGACCATATTGGGGCGCTGCCTTATGTGCTACGGGATGTGCCGGCACCGATTTATGCCACAAAGCTTACCATGGGCATTATTGAAAATAAATTAAAAGAACACACCCTTCCAAAGCCGGTGAAGCGAAAAGTCATTAAATATGGACAGGCAATCAATCTGGGATGTTTCCGCATTGAATTTATCCGTGTCAACCATAGTATTTCCGATGCGGCAGGACTGGCGATTTTCAGTCCGGCAGGTACCGTGATCCACACAGGGGATTTCAAGGTGGACTATACGCCAATTAAGGGTGAGGTTATTGATTTACAGCGGTTTGGAGAACTAGGAAAAAAAGGTGTGCTGGCGCTGATGAGTGACAGTACCAACGTAATGAAGCCGGGATTTACCATGTCCGAGCGTACGGTAGGTAAGACCTTTGACAATATATTTGCAGAAAACACCAGGAACCGTATTCTGGTGGCGACCTTCGCCTCCAATGTGGACCGTGTACAGCAGATTATAAATTCTGCATATAAATATGGAAGAAAAGTAGCGGTAGAAGGCAGGAGCATGGTAAATATCATCAGCACCGCCAACGAGCTGGGCTATCTGGATATTCCGGAGAATACCATGATTTCCCTGGAGGAGATGGAGCGGTATACGGATGATAAGATTGTGTTGATTACCACGGGAAGCCAGGGTGAATCCATGGCAGCATTATCCAGAATTGCAGCGTCCATTCACCGGAAGGTTTCCATTCGGCCGGGAGACACGGTAATTTTCAGTTCCACCCCGATTCCGGGTAATGAAAAGTCGGTGTCAAAGGTCATAAATGAGCTGACGGCGAAGGGAGCAAAGGTAATCTATCAGAATACCCATGTTTCCGGACACGCCTGCCAGGAAGAAATCAAATTAATTTATGCACTTACAAAGCCCAAGTATGCAATTCCGGTTCATGGTGAGTACAGACATCTGGTGGCGCACAAGGAGCTGGCAATTTCCATGGGCGTGCCGAAAGAGAATGTATTTGTCATTTCTTCTGGTGATGTGCTGGAGCTGGCTCCGGACCATGCAGGCATTGTAGGAAAAGTGCAGGCACAGGGAATCATGGTGGACGGCCTTGGTGTCGGAGACGTGGGCAACATTGTGCTTCGGGACAGACAGCATTTATCTGAGAATGGATTGATTATCATTGTTTTAACTTTAGAGAAATATTCCAATCAACTGCTTGCCGGACCAGATATTGTTTCAAGGGGATTCGTGTATGTGAGGGAATCCGAGTATCTGATGGAAGAGGCAAGAGATGTGGTGGCAGGCGCCTTGGAGCGCTGCATGGATGAAGGCGTAACAGACTGGATGAAAATAAAAGCAGAGATTAAAGACAGTTTAAGTGACTTTATCTGGAAAAAGACAAAACGTAATCCGATGATTCTTCCGGTTATTATGGAGGTATAGGCGATGGAAATAAGGAACGATGCAGTAGAGATGGATGGCTTGACAGATTATATACAGAACGCCATACGACAGTCAGAGAGATATCAGACCTATCACCGGTTATTAGACTCGTTAAAACAGCAGGGAGACCTGTATCACCGGGTGAACCGTTACAGGCAGGAATATTTTCGTATGCAGATGTCCCAAAGCGACAG
>CAZSGT010000459.1:0-2332 GCA_964606215.1 uncultured Lachnospiraceae bacterium | reverse complement strand
AGTAGCTGGATCATATCCTTCAGCTCCAATAGCTGGATGTCTTTTGCTCCCTGCTGCACCTTGTTTTCTCCTTGAAATCTGATAACCCAATTGTACCATAAAACATGGGGAATATCCAGGAAAATCAACGGTTTCCAGCACTTTTCTCAGGGCTTTACCCGGTTATTTTTAATGCTTTTGGCTGTTCAATCTCCAGACCAGATATGAGCCAGTCAAACTGTTTCCACGTGATCGGTTTTACCTCGTCCCGGCTGCGTGGCCACCGGAAACGCCCTTTTACGCTGCCATCCAGCCGTTTATACAGCAGGCACATACCGTCCGACTCCCGGATGAGGATCTTGATTCTGTCACACCGCTTCCCGCAGAACAGATAAGCGGACATGCTGTCCGGCTCCGTATGGAACATATCCTGGACGATGGCGCACAAGCCGTCGATGGAACGGCGCATATCCGTATATCCACAAATAATGTAGAGATTTGTTTTTATGGAAATATCACCAATCACAGCCGGCCTCCTATCATAAGCAGGGTTTTTTCGTACAGGGAGGCATCAACCGCCCCGGAAAAACGGAAAGTAATACCCTGTGCTTCTATTTCGATCAAAGAGCCTGGTGTTTGAACCTCCTGGTTTGGGATGAAGGAATTTTTGTCGTCAGTCAACTTGTGCATGGTCCCTTCCGGCAGGACATCCACTCTGACAATGTCGTGGGACGGGCAGCTGACAGGGCGCTTGGAAGCGGGAGGAACGGGAAAACCGCCCCTTTTCTTCAGTCTTGTAATCCAAGTATAAAAGGTTGCCGGATTGATCCCTTTTTCCATGCACCAGTCACAGTCGGTCATGCCGCTCTTTCGGCATTCCAGGATTAGCTGGTATTGTTCTTCTGCAGTTCTTCTGACTGCACGCATAATAGTTACCCCCTTGCAAATAGATCGTCTGCAAGCCGTTTTGAAGAGTAAAATACTTGCATCATTGTAACTATTATCGCATACCGGAGAACAGAAGAAAATCCACCCCTAAATTAAGCGCTTAGTGCGCCCAGCAAAGGGTGCGGTGTATTGTGGGTGAGAACCCCATCCGGTAAGGCCTGACCAGCCACCGGGAGCGAGTCTTGCGTATGCGGCAGTAATGCCGTGGACGAAGCGTAGACAGCGAGGCGATAGGGTCATAAGGCATTGCAGCCCCGAAATAAATTAAGCTGGTGCGCCGACGCTGTTAAGCGGGCGGAAGGCAACATGCGGTTGTCGTATTGGTAAGACGGAACGCAGCACCACGGGGTCGGAGGTCAGCCATGTCGTACAAAGACACCGTATCAACTGGGGAGGGCCTGTATATTCCATGGACAGCGTAACCCATGGTATACCTGACAAGTGACGAAGGAAGGTAAAAGATGTACAGGCAGTCGGATGGCCGGATAGTACCGTTGAAGACGGGTAATGCCGTCGGAGGGAAGCCGAGAGAGAACTGTCCCTCGCAGTTCTGCCATGCAAAGTAATATCGCTGAGGAAACATTATCCATACACAGAGATGGGAGAAAAAAAAATAATGGATACGAGATTAGCGAGAATATCACAGTTATCGTGCGAAAATCCAAACATGGTGTTCACATCCATAGGGCATATGATAGATAAGGGACTGCTTCGGCAGTGTCATGCGAAAATGAATGGCAACAAGGCAGTGGGAATTGATGGAATAACTAAAGAAGATTACGAAAAGGATTTGGAGGAGAATCTGGAGTCCTTAGTAGAAAGATTAAAGAAGAAATCCTACAAGCCCAAACCAGCAAGAAGGGTGGAGATTCCAAAGGAAAACGGGAAGACGAGGCCGCTAAGCATTTACTGTTATGAAGACAAGCTGGTGCAGGAGGCTCTGAAAGAGATTTTAGAAGCGGTGTTCGAGCCGCATTTCTATGACTTCATGATGGGTTTTCGTCCGGGGCGCAGCTGCCATATGGCACTGCGAAAGCTTAACGTAATGCTGGAAAAGAACAAAACAGATTATGTGCTGGATGCGGACATTTGCGGTTTCTTTAACCACTTAAACCACGAATGGATTATGAAGTTCATAGGCGCAAGAATCCAAGACCCGAACATACTCCGCCTTGTAAGGCGCATGCTCAAAGCGGGCATTATGGAGGATTATCAATTCGAACCTACAGAGGAAGGGGCAGGCCAAGGCTCGGTGTGCTCCCCTATCATAGCGAACATATACATGTACTATGTGTTGGCGTGGTGGTTCGAGGAGAAAGTCAAACCAGTAATGCGAGGGTACTGCGACATTGTTATTTATGCTGACGATTTTGTGGTATGCTTCCAGTATGAAGCAGAGGCAAGG
>CAZSGT010000458.1:0-2333 GCA_964606215.1 uncultured Lachnospiraceae bacterium | reverse complement strand
ATCCGCTGATGGCGGAAAGCGTTCAAGGCTTCTTTAAGGTTGGGAGTCGCCTCTTGGCCTATGGCCATAATGACGTCTCCCTTTTTCAGAGCAGAATTTTTGCCGTCAAGTGTATGATTACATACCCCGGTCAATACATAAACAACTGCAAAAAAGGTATGCGAGTGTTCAAATACTGGTGTGTATCTTAAATGTTTCACAACATTGACATTGGAGCCCTTGCTGATGGAGAGTTGAGGATACAGCTGATCCTCGGAGAGAAGTTCGGGATGCTTAGAAAAAGGAAGCTCCGGAATAATCATATGATGTTTTCTTACATAATCTTCAATTTCTAACAGATATAACTTTCGGGCTTCAGAATCATTCTTGAGCTCGTAATATCTTTTATACACTTTTTCGTCTTCTGTATATTCAATAAGTTGACGAATCAATTTGTCCCTGTCAATCACGAAAACACCTCTTTGGCAAGTTGCACAATTATTTATGATATTTTTACATACATTATGCCATGTGTATTAAAAAAAGTCAATAGAGGTTGATTGATTAGCACATTGTAAGTGAGATGTTCCGTCATTATAATATATTTATAAAATTCAGTGTGAGCTTTTAGACAGGAGGGAGAAAGGATGAGTTTTCTGAACGGATAACGATTGAAAAAAGAATTAGGAGGGATGTAGATATGCTCACTATTTATGATTTAGAAACCGAGTACAGGAGTAATCCTGTCGGTATTGACGAAATATGCCCGGCTTTCTCCTGGAAGCTGAGATCCACGGGAAAGGATATCATACAAAAAAGTTATCGCATTACTGTTGCTAAGGATAGAGAACTTGTGTGGGAGACCGGAACTGTTGAAACGGACTGCTCTCTGTACATCCCATATGGGGGAAGAACGCTTTTGCCCAAAACCCGTTACAGCCTGCATGTTGAAGTCACAGATCAAAGAGGTGAATGTGCGAGTGCGGAAGGATTTTTTGAAACAGGGCTTATGTCTTATGAGAATTTCAAGGCAGATTGGATTACTCATGGTTTTGCGGATAATCTGGAACCCTGTGCGGTATTTGTAAAGGACTTTTCAACAGAGAAAACCGTGGCACGGGCGCGGGTATATATCAGCGCTTTAGGGCTGTATGAGATGGAACTGAATGGTAAAAGGGTGGGAGATGCCCGCTTTACGCCGGGATGGACATCTTATCAGCGTCGTCTGCAATATCAGATATACGATATTACAGATCGTATAAAGAAAAACAACCATTTGGAGGTAACAGTCGGCAATGGCTGGTATAAGGGGATTTTAGGTTTTTACGGTCAGGGAAACCACTATGGAACCCGTACAGCGATCATTGCGCAGATTGAGCTTACATATGATGACGGAACAACGGACGAGATACTTACTGATGAAACATGGAAAAGTAAGACCGCTCAGCGTCGGTACAGCGAGATTTATCATGGTGAGGTAATTGATTACTCCATCCCTGTGAAGGAAGAAACGCTTGTCCACAGGTACGATTACGCAAAGGATATCCTTGTGGCGCAGGTAAATGAGCCGGTCAGGATTATCCAGCGTGTGGATGCGAAAAAACTTATCATATCTCCTAAGGGTGAGCAGATCATAGACTTCGGACAGAATCTGACCGGCGTTATTGAGGCAAGACTTTCCTGCCCGAAAGGGACAAAGATTACGGTTTCCCATGCCGAGCCCCTGGATGAAAATGGGAACTTTTATACTACAAATCTGAGAACGGCCAGGGCAACGGACACGTTTGTGTGCAGTGGTGGGGAGGATGTGTTTCTGCCGGAATTTACCTATCACGGTTTTCGCTATATCCGTGTAGATGGGCTGGAGGAAATTGACATTTCCCGCTTTACGGCCTGCGTGCTGCATACGGACTGCAGGAGAACAGGCACTTTTGCCTGTTCCAACGAGGATATCAATCAGCTTTGGCGTAACATTGACTGGACGATGCGATCCAATTTTCTGGATATTCCCATGGACTGCCCTCAAAGGGACGAACGTCTTGGTTACACCGGCGATACGGAGATTTTTCTTCCCACGGCAGCATTTCACAGGAATATTGCGCTGTTTTTTAGAAAGTGGCTGCGGGATCTGCAAATCGAACAGACGGATGAATTTGGTGTGCCGCTCACGGTGCCGGATATTCTGCGTACCAACGCCTGCGTGTCCATCTGGCATGAGGCTGCCACTATTGTGCCCTGGGTGATATGGCAGACTTACGGTGACCGTCGGGTATTGGAGGAACAGTATGACAGTATGCGCCGGAGTGTCGCGTACACAAAGCACCTCGCTGGTGAGAGAGGGATTCTGGTAAGTG
>CAZSGT010000457.1:0-2341 GCA_964606215.1 uncultured Lachnospiraceae bacterium | reverse complement strand
CCCCCAGCATTTCCGCATCCAAACCACTTCCTTTTCCTTGGATTACTTTTCAGGTATTCAGTGAAACCGCATCCCAATCCTCTTCCGTCAGCACCCATTCAAAGGCATGATAACGCCATTTCGTACGTTTATACAAGTGCTGCAGTTCCGTCGAATGCAGCTGATAAACATATTTACCTGCAACGGCAAAATCCTGCTTTTCCTTTTGATTCTTTAAAATGATATCAAGCGCCTCCCTATATTCGCCTCCAAAGGTCTCCATGACAATTTCTTTTACAGATGCTTTCCTGAATATGGGATTCTTACCTTCTATGGCTCTCCAATGCCATAGCATGGCAATCTCATCCCGCAATGCAATCTTCCCCTCATCTTGTAAGACCGCTTTCTTTAATAATTTTTGATGCGTATCCGGAACATTGGTTTTTAATTTCAAATGCATCTCATTATTTTCCTGCCAGTTTGTAAAAGCGTATCTGTCGTAGGGCGAAAGCTTTTTCGTCAGTCCAAGAGTCCATAATAACGGTTCAATTGCTTCACTCTCGAAAAATTTACTATGGAAAATTTTCCGGCGAAAGGGATTACCCACTGGCTGATCAAACAACTCTTTTTCGGTTTCCGTCATATACCGGGTGTAATCGTTATCCTGTAACCACTTATAAATAACCAGTCTCTGCCTGTCTCTCTCCTTTCTTGTATGTCTCTCCCCGGCACAAACACGCTCTTCCAGACCACAGCGGTCCGTTATGCATAATAAATTCTCCGCCCTTCCAATAATCTCATCAATGGTTTTCATAGGATATCCTTTCCTCTCCAGATACCTGCATCATGCACACCAGCGTCTTATCCCACTGATAATCAGACAAGACATTAGTGCGGAAGATATTTCAATATATTGTCGATAAAGTCCGCTCCAAATTGAATCACGAAATAGATTAACAGCGCTGCCAATGCAAGGCACAGCACCTGAAACACCGCCCACGCCAACACGTACGCCTTTTTCGGCTGAGGCGTCTTTCTCGATATCAGCGTGCACAAAAAATAAATAATATTTATAATTGGAATTTTCAAATAGCAAATCGTCAAAAACCAATTGGATATTGCCACCTTATTGGTAGTATAAATTTCTTTATTATCCCTGCGCTTTAACTCTTTTTTTGCCTCTTCCTCCAGATGTTCCCGTTCCTTCTGGTTTCTCTCCGTAAGCTCCGTCTCCAGCTGTCTGCGCTCGAGCATCTCCCTCTCCAGCCGCTTCTGCAGCGTCTCCATATCCTTCAACAGCTTCTGCTGCTGAGCCAAGCTAAGCCCTGTCACCGCCGTGTGTACTGGCTGACTCTGCACTGTTCCGGCGCCAGATGCGCCGGCACTCTCCATTCCTCCAGCACCAGGCACAGGGGGACGATTTGCCGCCTGTTTGCCGCTAAGAGGTTGCACAATATCCCCCCGCACCGCTGTTCTCGCCATATTTCCATCACTCATGGCATTCCCATTATCCAAAGTATTGATATTCCCCAGATTTCCACCATATCCTCTGGTATCTTCAAATTTCATCTCTGACATATTCTGCCTCCATGCTGTATGAACCTTTTACCACATCTCGTCTCCATCGTCCGAACCACCCTCGTTTATCAAGTCGTCAAGGTCCTGCTTCACCCTGTCCTTTTCTTCCTGCTCTTTTTTCTTCGTCTGGTCGTACTCCGACTTAGTAGGCAGGGCACGGATATCCGTAATGGCGTTCTTGAGATTTGCAGCAAGGGTTGTATAGCTGGAATATTCCTTACATTTTTCCAATGCCTCCTGCGCTGCTTCAATAAGCGCATCCATATTCTTCGGCTGGTACTTGTGGCCCTGCAGTTTTTTCAGCTTCGTATTGAAGTTTGCAATATTGGTATCCTCGGTTTGTTTCTGCCTTGCCTCTTCTGCCTCACGCTGCTTCTCTGCTGCCAGCCGGTCCTTCTCCTCAGACTGCTGGGTGGCATAGTCTTTCACCACGCTCTCCCAATCCTTCATCTGCTCTTTTAGTTCTTCATATTTTGTCGCCGCCCTGGTGGCATAATCTGTTCGAAGTTCATCATCGTTCAGTTTCGCAATCTTCTTTCGCAGACTATTGTATTTATCATCTACCTCGTAGTACTCTTCCACCGAAGTAATATAAAACTTCTCGAAGGATTCCAGTGCTTTCCTCACCTTTTCCTCATAATTCTTTTCCTCTTTTTCTGCCAAAAATTCCTCAGCATTTTCTTTGATAGAGGAAGAGAAATAATCATATCCTTCTATACGATTTTTCGCTTTCTTCCCTTTCAGCGCCTTACCTGTAATCTCCTTTCCCGTAGCAGCATTGTAT
>CAZSGT010000456.1:0-2348 GCA_964606215.1 uncultured Lachnospiraceae bacterium | reverse complement strand
TGTGGTGGACAGCTTTAACTGGGAAGGGGACCGTCCTTTGAAGATACCTCTTTCTGATATGATATTATACCAGATGCACGTAAGAGGATTTACGAAACATACATCTTCCAAAGTGGTACATAAGGGAACCTTTGCCGGGGTGACGGAAAAGGCGGATTATCTGAAGGAACTGGGAATTACCAGCGTGCTTTTGATGCCCTGTTATGATTTTAATGAGATAATGAGCGGGGATTTGTATGAGGGAAACCGTTCGTACATCCCGGATACACAGGAGATAAAACCGGAGACAAAGGTAAATTACTGGGGATACGGACAAAAGGAGGCGGCATATTTTGCCCCGAAAGCATCATATGCAGCAGATAAGGCCCACGCTTCCCGGGAGTTTAAAGAGATGGTAAAGCAGTTACATAGGCGGGGTGTTGAGGTGATTATGGATTTCTCTTTTTACCCTGGCTCGAATCTATATATGGTGGAGGACTGCCTGCGGCATTGGGTTCTTACCTACCATGTAGATGGTTTTCGTGTGAATCTGGATGCGGAAATTTCCTCGGTGGTGGTTTCAGACCCTATTTTGAATAGTGTTAAGATTTTGTCGGAATACTGGAGCAAGGAGATTTTACATCAGAGAGGTATGATTGGAAACCAGAGATTTCTGGCGGAGATGAATCATGGATTTATGAACGATGTCCGCAGTTATCTCAAAAGCGATGAGGGGAAGGTGCAGGATTTTGTCCAGCGTCTGAAACGCAATCCCTCAGAGTATGGGGTCATAAATTATGTTGCCTGTGCCAATGGATTTACGCTGATGGATGCCGTTTCCTACGATTGCAAGCATAACGAGGCAAACGGAGAAAATAATATGGACGGCACGGATTATAATTACAGCTGGAATTGTGGTGTGGAAGGAAAAAGCCGCAAAGGAAAAATCATTCAGCGCAGAAGAAATCAGATTCGCAATGCGTTTATCATGCTTCTTCTCAGTCAGGGAACGCCGATGATTTTGGCGGGAGATGAGTTTGGAAACAGCCAGAATGGAAATAATAATGCCTATTGCCAGGACAACAGCACCACATGGCTCAACTGGAACCAGTTGGATACCAATCAGGATATTTATAAATTTGTAAAGCAGCTAATCCGGCTCCGGGTGGAACATCCGGTGTTCCATATGCCACAGGAATTTCGGATGATGGACACAAAATCCTGTGGATATCCGGATTTTTCCGTACACGGTACCAAGGCATGGTTTGCCGATTTTACACCATATAACCGTATGCTGGGAATTATGTATGCAGGAGCGTATGCAACGAAAGCGGACACATCGGAGGACAATTATTTTTATGTGGCGTACAATATGCACTGGGAGGCTCATGCCTTTGATTTGCCAAAGCTTCCGGATAACAAGGAATGGTGTTTGTATCTGGATAGTGCCGACGGCATTTTTAATGAAATTGTATCGGCATCGCCAAAGGAGATTCCGGAGGAAAGTGTGGAGACTCAGCGTGTAACGATGGTTTCTCCCCGTTCCGTGGTGGTGTTTATGTCGGTAGATGTACCGGAGAAACCGAAGCGGAAAAAGAGACAGAACCGAAAGAAAAAACAGGTTTCCACCGAAAAAAAAGATAGGAAAGAGCAGGGATTGTAGCCGACGATACCTGAAAAGGTGTAAGGATTGAAAGCATTTGAGATACAGGATGTAAAATCTTTTATGGGAAGGTTGTTTGGGGAGAGTTTTTTTGACGGGCTGATGGTTTCGTTTTTTGAGCTGACCACCGGCATGCATGTACGGTTTGACGGAAAGAGAGGAACTGACTGGTATGCAGACGATGAGATGGAGATATTTCGCGATGCGCATACCCAGAGATATGTCTGCTGGAGGGAAATGAAACCCCATGTGTTTGATATAATACGCGGGAAGCGGACACCGACATCTATGGACGGGGCATTTATTCTGCCAGAGCCGGCTATGTGGCAGGTACTGCAGGCGTATGGTCTGGAGCAGGAGAAAGACCTGGTGGAGACGCTAGTGTGGAATCTTCATTTTGAAAAAGGAATTCTTACGCTGGTGACAGGGTGCTCTCTGCGTACGTTTTCTCTGGATAAATCGGTGGAACAGGCGTGGGATGCCTGGACGGGACAGAGCCTGAGACAGCAGGGAATTGCCTGTCAGGTGGTATCGTAGGTGTGAATCATTCTGACTGAGTGGGATAAAGTTGTTTTTGGGATACCGGTTGTGTTCTGGTTAAAGGGATGTGGTGATTTTAAACAGTATGGTGCTTGCAAAGGGGAAGGGGAATGTGTTATAGTAGAGTCAATGAAGGAACAACCGCCCACAAGGGGTTGACCTGTAA
>CAZSGT010000455.1:0-2364 GCA_964606215.1 uncultured Lachnospiraceae bacterium | reverse complement strand
TTACAACAGGGACTGGTATAGCAGAATTTTCTTCCTGTTAATGTTGCTTTTTTATTTTGGGCACACATTCCTGAAGTATGGAAATAATGCGATGCTGGCAAATATGGGATGGGTGCATTTGACAGTTTATTTTCCGATTATCATATTGGCATATCGTTTAAGGAACTATTGCAGTACGCAGGAAAAAATGGCGTTTTGCATCGGAATGATGGTCAGTATTGGAAGCTGTATGGCAGTCTTACTTTTGACCAACCTTACGTTTCTGACAACTGCGGCATATTTGATTTTGGGCATTATGGTTTCGATGATGCCGATAGGTGCATACTTAAGGCAAAGCTCCGTTGCAACGGTGAAAATAAAAGTATATGGAATGTTATTTTTGTTTGTGGTGATAGTGATTTTCAGAAATATATATTTAGTGCGTTCAATGGATATGTTTCGCATTAAAATTTATGAAATTAATAATGTAGTGAAAGCCGGTCCTTTGCTGGGGATTTTTTCGGATTATATGGGACCGCATATTATTAACTGCAATATGGAAGACTGGAAAAAAAATGTGCGGAGTGGGGATCGGATACTTCTTGTAACCAGTGGCAGCACTATAGGCTATCTATATGAAGATACGGAAATTTGTATAGATTCTACGATCTGTACTCCTACCTATAATGAAAAGCTCTTGCGGTATTGGGCATTATATCCATGGAAAGAACCCAATGTAGTGATCGTGGATAGCTGGTTTGGAGTGCTTAAATTTCCGGAAGACAGTTGGATAATGAAATGGATTGATGAGAATTTTGATACTTATTCAGAAGGAAGGTATGTAAGATTTTACAGACGTGAGCAACAGGAGATTGGTTATGGTATTATACATGCGTAACAAAATGGTGGGCAAAACAAAAATGTCATTAAGAGCCATATTGAATGTTAAAAAAGGCAGAAGTTTTGCCTCCCGAAAGCGGATGTCCAATCTGGAAAATGGATTTTCGGGCAATAGCTCCCTATATTCTATATGATGGAAAAAAGCCTTGAGGCTCGCAATCTTACGTTTTCTGGTATGGAAAACAGGCGGATTATAGTGCAATTTTTGAAGAGGGCAGGACTAACTTCCACATGTGTCTTTCGTTCTTTATGACGGCCTGCAGATCATAGACAGGATGGAGGATATATTTATGGAAATCAGGGTTCTTCGGTATTTTATGACAGTGGTCAGAGAAGAAAGCATTACAAGAGCTTCAGAGGTTTTGATCATCACCCAGCCAACACTGTCCCGTCAGCTTGCGCAGATGGAGGAAGAGGTCGGAGTAAAGCTGTTTGACAGGGGAACCCGAAAGATCAAATTAACGAATGAGGGAATCCTGCTCTGCCGCCGCGCGATCCGCTGGCGGAAAAGGAAGCTGTTACTGCAAAGGATTTATCCGAGCTGCCATTGATCCTTCCCAGGCGTATGCAGGTGCATAGTGAACTGGCAAGCTGGTTTGGCGATTATTATAAAAATCTGGATGTGCTGTTTACCTGTAACTTGAGTACCAATGGTGCAGTCATGGTGAGTCAGGGACTGGCATATTCTCTGGTGATTGAGGGTTCTGTTCCGTTTTGGGATCCTTCAAAGATAACTTATCGCCCGCTGTCGCCCGAACTTATGGCCACAAGCGTTCTGGCATGGAAGCGTGGACAGCCCTTCAGTCTGGCAGTATCAAAATTTATAGAGTATTCAAAATGCTTTTTGAGCAATTCCCTGAATGCAATGTCCAAAAAGCAATGTTCATAAAACAACGCTTTTTGGGCAACGGTTTTTATGTGATGTCTTTTAGATAATGCCTAAAAGGCATTGGTAAGCCATAAAAACCAAGTATTTGATATGGAAAGAAACTGCTGATATGATGTAAGTGCGAGGCGGGAACAGATAAGTTCCGAAAAACCGCATTTACATTTTTGATTTTCGCGGGCAAATTCTGCGCTGCGGCGTTGCAGGCTTGATGACCTGTTGCTTGCAGTGTGGTTGTTGGTGGTGTTTTTGATTTATTGGATGAAGCTTATGGCTGACGTTTTCTCTTGCCGCCTGCGGTGGAGAGACGGAACCGCTTCGGGAGAGCGATGCAACACAGCCAAACATGGTTGGGGCTTCTTCACAGGGGGGAAATGCATTGGTTTCAGAGCCGGTCTCCACACCGGTTCCCGGGTCAGTCCCCGCATCGGTTCCTAAGCCGGAATATGCAGGATCAGTGGAAAGCGCAGGCAGCATTCTGGTCGTTTATTTTTTCCGCTGGGGCAATACGGATTATCCGGATGATGTGGATGCAACAACCTCGGCCAGCATTGTGGCTGACAGTGATGCCCGCTACGGCACAACGGAATATATTGCAA
>CAZSGT010000454.1:0-2365 GCA_964606215.1 uncultured Lachnospiraceae bacterium | reverse complement strand
CATCCGCCCCAAGCCGAATCAGCTGTTTTATCACATCAAGCTTCAACGCCCCATGCTCCAGGGCATCATCCACATACTTTAACAGCAGGCAGTCATTTCCCGCCAGCTTATAGTTGATATCAAAACCATTGGAAACCAAAAATTCCACAAATTTTATATTGTCTTCATCTAACTTTAACGCACGCAAAATGATATCTATCATATCACTCATATCGCTGTCGTCGTTAAAGTCGATCCGTCCCAGATTATCTTTCATATATGGAAGCGCCCCATAGCAGCCGGCCGAGCTTCTTCCACGGCTAAAACAAGCTTCCAGCTTATTTTTCATTTCTATGTTCATTGCTGCATTCCCCGCTTCGACTAAAATTTGCATTTTATTTTACCAGTTTTATCAGCACAAATCAATTATTTATATCCCACGTCGGATAGATTTGCAGTTATGCGGTATAACGAAAGACCGCCTGTCATATTCTTGCCCTAAACAGATTGGTAAGTTCTGGCGGTCTTGAGTATATACTCTAACGAATTTTTTAGGTATGCCATTTGCAAAAATACATTTTTCTGCAATCATTGATTTTACGGCACTTTGTGACTTATGGCATACCTAATATTACTCACCTTAATTATCCCTATGTTTCACTTGACTAAATTTCCATCTTCTGCGTTGGTCTACGCTCCGCTACGATCCGTGCTGGACGTGTGCCACTGGCACACAGCACCGTCGGTAGGCGTGTCCACCGCATCGCCTCCCTCCTTCGCCTTGCAGGCTGAAAATTCACTCTGCGCCATTTGTCTGAAAGTGAATGGTACAGTACACTAACTTGAATTCGTTACGGTTTAAAAGTACAATTCATGGGTAAGAAAATCAATGTCGAATCCGACAAATGAAGATGATTTCCGGCGCAAAGAGTTCAGTACAGCTCAAAGCAAAGTATAGATATAAAGAATCAGCAGAACTACTGTAACTACGGTACAGCAGTTCTGCTGATTCTTTATAAACTAACGCAATATTTTTCGGTCGCCGTCTCATACAAATCATTTCCCTGGGCATCCATCACCACGATGACGGGAAATTCCTTTACTTCCAATTTCCTGATGGCTTCCGTGCCCAAATCGTCATATGCAATCACCTCGGAATCGACAATAGCATGTGACAGCAACGCCCCTGCACCGCCAATTGCGGCAAAATAAACTGCACCGTTGCGGATGACCGCATCCTTTACCGTCTGACTTCGCTTCCCTTTTCCTATCATCCCTTTCAACCCCATATCCAACAAAGCCGGCGTATATTTGTCCATCCGACTGGATGTGGTAGGGCCGGCGGAGCCAATCACTTTTCCTGTTCTGGCCGGAGAAGGTCCCATGTAATATATCACATTATTCTTCATATCAAAAGGCAGCTCTTCCTTCTTCTCCAAAGCCTCATACATTCTCTTATGCGCCGCATCCCTCGCAGTATAAATCGTCCCTGTCAAATATACACAATCTCCAATGCAGAGAGAAGCCGCTGTTTCATCCGCAAGCGGCAAGGAAATATGCTTATCCATTCCATCCTCCATATCACGATATCTGTTTTCTTCCGAAAGCTTCCCCATGTAACCTACAACAGCCTGACAGCATGGCGGTTTACATGACAGCAGATATTCACTGCCACGGGAAGTCCCGCAATGTGGGTCGGATATGTGTTAATATTGACCGCCAGTGCGGTAATGGTTCCTCCTAAGCCCCCGGGGCCAATACCTGAGCAATTGATTCTCTCCAAAAGCTCCTTTTCCAATTCACATACATAGGAGATTTCAGAACGCACGTCAACCGGACGAGTCAACGCCTCCTTCGCCATCAATGCGCATTTTTCAAAGGTTCCGCCGATTCCCACCCCCACAACCATGGGCGGACAGGCATTAGGGCCGGCATCCTTCACTGCCGTCACCACTGCATTTTTTACCCCTTCAATACCGTCTGAAGGCTTGAGCATGAAAACACGGCTCATATTTTCACTTCCAAACCCCTTCGGTGCAACCGTAATTTTAACCCTATCTCCCTCCACGATAGCATAATGTATCACAGCAGGCGTGTTGTCCTTGGTATTCTCCCTCAAAATCGGGTCTTTCACGACTGACTTGCGCAGGAAGCCCTCCCTATATCCTTGACGAACCCCTTCATGGATGGCTTCTTCCAAAATGCCGCCTTCAAAATGCACATCCTGTCCAATCTCCATAAAGATGACCGCCATTCCCGTATCCTGGCATATGGGAATCATATCCTCTCCCGCTATTCTCATATTCTCCTGAAGCTGCCCCAGCACCTGCCGTGGGTGTCGGCAGCCGAACGCACTATTGCGATCACCTCGTCGATATTGTCGGTG
>CAZSGT010000453.1:0-2365 GCA_964606215.1 uncultured Lachnospiraceae bacterium | reverse complement strand
CCCTAATCTTTGGATAAGTAGCCTTTTCCTCTGGTGTATAATAGCTTTCTTCCTCTGGCTCCATGGTCACCTCAATTTTCGGTGCGTCCTTTTTGAGGGATAATTGGACAACCGTCTCCACATGTCCCCCCTGGGGGAACATATCCACGCACCGCACCCGCTCCAGCCTATATCCCCCGGCCGCCAGCACCTTCAAATCCCTGGCCAGCGTTGCGGGGTCACAGCTGACATACACGATTCGCCGGGGCTCCATAGCAATGACTGTCTCCAGCAGTTTCGCATCGCAGCCCTTGCGGGGTGGGTCCAGGGTCACCACATCTGCCTTTGCCGAGCCGCCGCTCTCCTGATATTTCTGCGGAACCACATCCTCTGCTGCCCCCACAAAAAACTCCGCATTGGTGATGCCGTTACGTTTAGCATTTTCCTTCGCATCCCGAATAGCGTCCGGCACAATCTCCACACCGTAAACCTTTCCGGCTTTCCTGGCAAGAAACAACGAAATCGTGCCGATGCCGCAATACAAATCCCACACTGTCTCTCCCCCTGTGAGCCCTGCATACTCCAACGCCGTCTCATACAGGCGCTCCGTCTGGATGGGATTGACCTGGTAAAAGGACAGGGGAGAAATCTGATAGCGGATACCTCCGATAGAATCCATCAGGCAGGGCAGACCATACAGCGGAATAATCTCATCTCCCAGAATCGTATTTCCAGGACGGGTATTCACATTCAGACATACGCTCTCTATATCTGCCACATCCCGTAACATCTGCACAAATTCCTCCGCATGCATCAGTTCTTCGCCGTTTATCACCAGACACACCAGAAATCTGCCGGACTCCTTACTCTTTCGCAGCATAATATGCCGTACCAGGCCACGGTGGGTCTTCTCGTCATATGCCGGCACGCCGTAATTCTCCATAAACTCCACTACTGTGCGGCAGATTTCCTCCGTTCCATCTGCCTGTATAAAACAATGAGCACAGGGAATAATACGGTGGCTTCTGCCAGCATAAAATCCGGTCACCAGCTTTCCATCCGAAGACACCGCCACCGGAAACTGGGCTTTATTGCGATAATGCCAGGGCTCCTCCATGCCAATGATATCCTCCATTACATATTTCTCTGGAGAAATACCCCCAATACGCTGGACGCAGTTTGCCACCTTGTCCTGTTTAAAAGCAAGCTGGGCAGGATACTGCAAATGCTGAATCTGACAGCCGCCACATGCCTTCGCCACCGGACATTTTGGCTCAGTCCGATTGTCCGAAAGCGTAAGAATTTCAATCACACGGGCATAACCGTAAGATGCCTTCGCTTTTAGAACCCCGGCACGAATCACATCTCCGGGGATGGCATCCTTTACAAAAAAGGGATAGCCGTCCAGCTTGCCAATGCCCTCTCCCTCATTTCCCATATCTGAAATTTCTAAAATAATCTCTTCATTTTTTGCAAATGGGGCAGCCTGTTTGCTGCCCCTCTTTGTACTTTGTTTTTTCAAAACATTCCCTCTACTTTACTTAAACTACGAAAACCTCTATCCATCCCCACTCCTCTATTCCAAACTTCCAGAATCTCTATCCATCCCGCTCCTCTATACCAAACTGCCAGAACCTCTATCCATTCCCACTCTTCTACTTCAAGCTGCCAGAACTTCTGCGCACATTGGAATCCACAATGCGGTTAAAACCCAGCCACTGGGTACCTGCGTCCGCACCTGCAAAAATTTCCCGCATGGTCTCCATCTTGGCATCTGCATTATCTGCAAAATTCAATGCCATCGCCTCCGCCAGTGCAGGTTTCTTCGGCGAACCATACTCCAACTCCCCATGATGGGCAAGAATGCAGTGGCGCAGTTCATTTGCCAGCTTCGGCGGAAAACCCGGAATGTCCTGAATCCGGTTTCCCACAATCTCCGCACCAAGGAAAATATGTCCCAGCAGCTGCCCCTCATCCGTATATTCATTTTCCGGAAATCCTGACAGCTCATAAACCTTGCCGATATCGTGGAAAATTGCTGCGGTTATGAGCAAATCCCTGTCTAAAATATCGTACTGGGCGGCAAAAAAATCACAAAGTCTGGTCACCGACAACGTATGCTCCAACAGCCCGCCAATAAATCCGTGATGGACGCTTTTTGCCGCTGAATGCTGCTTAAACCGTTTTATAAAATCCGTATCCTGGGTAAAATAGCTCTCCGTCAGAGCACGCAGATGAGGCTCCCCAATTGACATAATAAATTTCGTCAGTTCACTGTACATGGTTTCAATATCAAAACGGGAAACCGGGAAGTATTCTCCCTGGTCATACTCTCCCTCGGAAGCTTTCCGCAAACGGCTGATATTGCCCTGCAGGTTTCCCTGAA
>CAZSGT010000452.1:0-2366 GCA_964606215.1 uncultured Lachnospiraceae bacterium | reverse complement strand
ATGCCGACCCTCAGTGCTGGAAGGAGGTAGAGGGATATGAAAGCAGTCCTGCTTAAAGGTGTTACACCGGCCGAAAAGGTTACATTATCAGAAGTCGGGATTCCAGAGGTAAGACCGGGATGGGTTCTTGTAAGGGTAAAGGCATTTGGAATGAATCATTCTGAGAGAATTTTACGTTTGCATGAGATAGAAAATGAGTATATTCAGAAACCTATTATTCCCGGTATTGAATGTGTAGGGGAAATTGCACACCCCTCTGACAGTCATTTTGAAAAGGGACAGAAAGTGGTGGCGTTGATGGGTGGCATGGGACGTGAGTTTCATGGCAGCTATGCGGAATATGCCCTGCTTCCTGTACATCATGTTTTTGGGGTAGATACCAGTCTATCATGGAAAGAGATGGCTGCGGTTCCGGAGACATATTTTACCGCATGGGGTTCTTTGTTTGAATGCCTGAATCTGACCCAGCAGGATGTGCTGCTAATCCGTGGCGGTACTTGTGCATTGGGCTATGCGGCAATACAGCTGGCAAAGGCAATCGGATGTAAAGTAATTGCCACTACCCATAAAGAAAGCAAGCTGCCTTTGTTAAAAGAAGCAGACCAGGCGATGTTGGATACCGGAAAGCTGCAGGGGAAGCTATCTGGGGTGACAAAGGCGATGGAGCTGGTGGGAGCGAAAACACTTAATGATACGCTGCGTTGTATGGAAAAGGGCGGGATTGTCTGCCATACTGGTATTCTTGGTGGTGTTTATGTCTTAAATGGATTTGATCCTATAAAATGTATACCAAATGGTGTTTATCTTACGGGGTATTATAGTAATGCGCCGACCCAGGAAGAAATGGATATCATTTTTTCATTTATTTGTGAACATAATTTACGCCCCCGTTTGGGAGCGAAATTTGATTTTTCTGAGATAAAAGAGGCATGTGTGGCTCTGGATAGCGGGAAAGTGAACGGAAAAATTGTGGTAAAAATGACATAATGGAATGAAAAATTTATTATTCTAAACCTTTGTATTTTGTTTTGTATCCATGGTTACTTTCCGGTCTCAAATCATTTGGATACATTGTATCTGAATAAATGTCAGTTTGCAAATCCTTTATCAGCTTAAATACTTCATTGTAATCCCTGATGTCGCAAATTGCCATCCCATGATTTGAGTGAGAGTGAGAATCTGCGGAATTATAACTGTCATGACTGCATATGGTCACAACATCACCTACGCCTAAAAACTGGTCAAAGATACCCCTGCGAATATTAATATGGGATAAATCAGTAAAAGGTTTCATTTCAAATTGTTTACTGAATAACCCCGATGAAATGTATATTCCTTTGTCTGTTATAATATATGCCGTATTTCTATATTTCCTGAAAGACATAATTACGCCTCCAATATAAATCCAAACAGGCATCATATGTATAGCTGTAAATGCAGCTACATATAAGAAGACAGCATCTATGCTGCGCAAAGAAACACCAAGCGCAAACAAATCAAAAATACACCATACGAGCGCAAACGGCAGCATCGGATTAAAAATGCTCTCAAGGATGAAACATTTTTTATCGGGCTTACCTCTCCATATAATGTTCTCGTTGATTCCCACCATTGCTTCCAAATCAGATTCATATGAATCAAAATCATTGTATCTTTTCATAAATCATTCTCCAATCTTTACACTATTCTCCATGCAATGTTTTCATTAATCTTTTAATCATATTATACAAATAAATATCAAATACTGCAATTTTTTTTTACGCTGGTCAAAAATAAGAGAGTACAAAAAATCCTTTGTTGTGCTTCCTGGTAAAAGTGTTTATAATAAAAGGTAAAAAATGTGAAGAAGAAAGGAAAAAAGAATGGGATTTTTTTGGGTTGCATTCGGAGGTGCAGTTGGTGCGATGGGAAGATATGCTATAAGTTTAATTCCCTCCAAGACTACATGTCCATTTCTTACGTTTGTTACAAATATAATAGGCGCAATACTAATTGGAATTGTAATTGGTATTGTTAGTACAAGAGAAGATATATCACAAAATAGTATTCTGTTTTGGAAGACGGGTGTATGTGGTGGTTTTACGACCTTTTCCACGTTTTCGCTGGAGGCATACAGTTTATTTGAGGATAAATTATATATGCAAGGTGGATTATATGTTGCTTTAAGTGTGGTATGCTGCATCCTGGGAGTTCTATGTGGCAAAAAACTGGCACTATTATTGAGGTAAATTATTTTGTAATCAATTTTCAAATCAGAAGATGGGGCTGCATTTATTCCTTCACCGGTAACACAAGCTGTGAACAATACCTTTGCGGATCAATCTCTTTTCCCACATAAGGAGCGACCAGAGCGATTGCCCGGACAT
>CAZSGT010000451.1:0-2375 GCA_964606215.1 uncultured Lachnospiraceae bacterium | reverse complement strand
CTGCAACAGCTTTACACTCATCCGGGTCTGCACATTCACCAGCACCTACAACACCATCTTCTTCTCCACCAATGGAACCAACCTCTGCTTCCAGAGAAAGCCCAAGCACGCCACAAGCATTAACAAGCTCTGTCGTCTTTGCGATATTCTCTTCAATCGGCAAATGGGAGCCGTCAAACATAATAGAAGAGAATCCGGCGTTGATGCAGGCCTTTGCACCTTCGTAGCTGCCGTGGTCCAGATGCAATGCAACTGGAACCGTAATATTTAACTCTTCCATCATACCGTTTACCATTCCCACAATGGTCTTGTACCCGCACATATACTTACCTGCACCCTCAGATACACCAAGAATAACCGGTGAGTTTAACTCCTGTGCTGTCAAAAGAATGGCTTTTGTCCACTCCAGGTTATTGATATTGAACTGACCCACTGCATACTTACCAGCTTTCGCCTTTGTAAGCATCTCTTTTGCTGATACTAACATCTTCATTCCTCCATTATCATTTTATTTTTTCAGATATCTTATTATACCCCAAATACCTAAAAAAGGAAATATGCAATTTCCATTTCATGTTTTTGTGCAAAATACACAAAAACACTTTCTCCAAGTATAGCATGTTGTCACTATGCAGTTGTATTTTTTTTTGATAAAATAGAGTATATATCTAGACGTGGATTAACGTCGGCATTATTTATTAGAAGAATTATTAAAAGGAGGATTTTACAATGAAAAATGTAAAAAGACTTATGGCTTTGGCGCTCGCATTCATTATCTGCGCTACAACAGCCAACGCAAATGTGGCAGATGCTGCTACAGGAACAGGTATTACGAACGATAACACAGATGGAAATGGATATTATGTAAAACTTCAGAAACTGAGTGGTTGCGATTTGACAGCAGACGATGTTTACGGCATCACCTTCTACTTGGGACTGGATGGTTACAAGGATGGCGAGTATCCTAACGGAGCAGTTGGTCCGAACTCTGTTTCCACAGGTTGGGGACAGGTTGAATTTGCAGTTGAGAGCAAAGAGCTGGTATTTAATACTTCAAACAACAGCGTAACTTATCTCTCTTCCAGCCCTGTATTTTCTGCAAAAGATTTCGAAGGAAAAGATGCTTACAGAGAGTTCTTCATCGTAAACTATGGTTCTCCAGCTCCTTTCTCTGTTAAGGACTGGGCGATTCTCGGCAAGGGCGGCAAGCAGCTCTGGACATCTGCCGGCAAGGTTGGCGGAACCACTCCTACTGCTACTCCAGGACCGGATGGTAAAGTACCTGAAACTGGTAAGCTTCCACAGACCGGCGTAGTTTCTACCAGCGTATTTGTAGGTATCGGTGCTACTTTAATTGGTGCAGGTGTTGCTTTAAGAAAAAAAGAAGATGAGGAATAATAATTCTTACTAAATAATAATGCAAAACCTTGGGGCATCCTTTTTCATAAAGGGTGCCCCAAAAAATTTATGTTATGCCCTGCCTCTCTATGTCTTCCATCGAACAACAGAGATAAAATTTCCTATTATTTGAAACTTATTCGTTCTTTTTTAATTCCAGCACACGTTCCAACGACAGACCCGAATACAGCGCTATTTTTTCAAATGTTACATTTCCATCTTTTATCATTCTCATTGCCACATCTATTTTTCCACGTTCCATCCCCAACTCTATTCCCCTTTCTATTCCCCTTTCTATTCCCGTCTCTATCCCCAACTCCATTCCCGCTTCTATACCACGCTCCCAAATACCTTCGCCTAAATTACACATATGATTCACCTTCTCTTTCCGTCCCTCTTCCAGACCTATCCCAAATTCTTCCAATACATCGCAGCGTTTTTCAAATGCTACGTTCTCGGCAAATAATGCAGTCAACAGCCGGTGCAGTTTCTGCGTATTGTCTTCCTGCAGTGCATTCCTTATCCGAATGATGATTACGTTCAATATGTCGTACATGGGTTTCCATCTGCTTACTCCCAGAATATCTTCCTTTTGCAGATGGATTTTGTCCATTGTCTCTTCTTTTGCATTCATCACTATCCAGATGGAATATACTTTCTTAATCTCGTTGTATTGCTGATTGGCAAATTCCCGGTGCAGCTGTGAGGATATCTCCCTGCTGGCATAATATATGCCCCGCATCTCCACGTCATATCCATACGGCTCTCCTTTTTGCGCCTCTAAATTTACAATGACCTTGGAAAGACCATCCTTTGTCCGAACATAGAAAAGAATGTCAAAGTAAGTGACCCCTTCATTGCGCACATTGCTTTCCGTGTTCATTCCGGTAATATACGGAGGATTCGTTCCTTTCTCATTTGCCAGCCCCGGTGCAACTGGAGTGTCCCCAATCGATGGCTCCCCCTCTATCAACCCT
>CAZSGT010000450.1:0-2384 GCA_964606215.1 uncultured Lachnospiraceae bacterium | reverse complement strand
GTTTTCCTAAACGCTTCATCTCTTCCTGAGACGAATTCAGTGCTCAATGCATTTCCTTTTCTCATCCATCATAACAGATTTTTACGTGATGTCAAGTATGTATTTCCACAGGTGGAAGTATTTTTACACTCAGGGGGAAATATGAAGTTGAAAAAGACAAGTTCATATTGTAAAATGGATGTGGACATATGGCAGGATGCTTGGAGCGTCCAATCGTTCAGGTGGAAGTTTATGTTTGGACGCAAAAAGTGTCGGGGAGGTTCGGGATGAAGATTATGGTGATGGACGGGCAGGGAGGCGGTGTCGGCCGCAGTCTGGTGGAAGGGATACATGAGAAATATCCGGAGGCGGAGCTGATTGCGGTGGGAACCAATGCCACAGCTACGTCAAATATGATGAAGGGCGGCACGTCCATGGGGGCTACCGGGGAAAATGCCGTAGTCTATAACAGCAGCCGGGTGGATTTCATTGTGGGTCCCATCGGGATTGTGGTGGCGAATGCCATGTTGGGGGAGATAACGCCGAAGATGGCCGAGGCGGTGGCATCCGGAGGCGCCAGAGTATTGCTTGTCCCCATGAATCATTGTCATGTACAGGTGATGGGCGTGGAGAGCAGGAAGCTTGGGGAATATATAAAAGAGACAGTTGATAAATTGGTTCTTTAGGGCCGATTGGAGGGAAAACGAAATGTTGGAGGCTTTTTATCCTGACAATGAGGCGGAAAGCGCTTATGATATTGATTATCCGGGTTTATATGGAAAAGGCTACAGGGGGATTATTTTCGATATTGACAATACTTTAGTGCCCCATGGCGCCCCGGCGGACGATAGGGCGGTGGCATTGTTCGTAAAGCTGCACCACATGGGCTTTCGGACGCTGCTCTTGTCTAACAATAAGGAACCAAGGGTCAAAATGTTCAATGACAGTGTGGGATCGGAATATATCTTTAAAGCAGGAAAGCCCGGAAGGGCAGGTTACAAAAGGGCCATGGAGATCATAGGCACCCTGCCGGAGAATACGGTATTTGTCATGGGTGATAACAGAAACAATTCTCAAGACAGCCGCTCAATTGGTGTCGTACCGTATAAAGAGATTGTCGGAAAAGCGATTTTCCGCATCATGCCGTTTAGTAAATTCGGCGGATTGTACCACGATTTACCGGAAGGAAATGCGGATAATCAGTGAAAATAAAAGGACGGGCAAATTACCTGTCCTTTTTTGCTACAGGCAGAGCATTACCGCCGTTTAACGGCTAAATACTGTGGAGGTTTTCATATGAATTTACAATGGTTTCCCGGTCATATGGCAAAAACCAGACGTATGATGACGGAACAACTCGGATTGATTGATATTGTAGTGGAGCTTTTGGACGCAAGGCTTCCGCTTTCTTCCCAAAACCCGGAAATCAGCACAATTATTAAGGATAAACCCCGCCTTGTTATCTTAAACAAAGCAGATATCGCGGATGATTCTGTCAATAAAGAATGGGTAGCGTATTTTAAACAGCGCGGCATAGAAACTGTTTTACTCGACAGTATCCATGCAAAAAATCTAAATTTTATTTCTGATAAAATTCGTTTGGTGCTGAAGGATAAACTGGAAAAACAGGCGGCAAAAGGAATGGCAGGCCGTTCTGTAAAAGTGATGGTTGTCGGGATTCCAAATGTAGGGAAATCTTCTTTTATCAACCGTTTTGCCGGCCGCGCAAGTGCAATCACAGGTGACCGTCCCGGTGTAACCCGCGGAAAGCAATGGATTCGTTTAAAAAACGGCATGGAACTACTCGACACGCCCGGTATTTTATGGCCGAAGTTTGAAGATGAAGAAATTGGCCTTCGCTTGGCGTTTGTTGGCTCTATTAAAGATGAAATTATTGATGTTGAGACGCTTGCGTCAAAACTTCTGGAATTTTTAAACAGAAACTATCAAGCCGAATTGTGTGCCCGTTACAAGCTTTCAAATACGGCGGAACTGACCGGATATGAGCTATTGGAGCAAATCGGAAAAAAACGAGGTTTTGTCATTTCGGGAGGCGAAATTGATACCTTTCGCGCAGCTAATGTTATTCTGGACGAATTCAGGAGCTGTAAAATCGGAAAAATCAGTTTAGAACGACCGGAGGTAGAGGAATGAGCGCTCTGTCGTCTGTCTGTGCAACGGTTGTCAGTTTGCTGTTTTTTGCAGGCTTTGCCCTGGCGATTATAAAATTCTTGTGTGAAAGCACAAATTTATGTAAGACGCGAAGTTTTTGCGGCAATGCACAGCTTGTGGCTGAAAGCAAAGAGAAAAAAACGCCATACGCGAAAATCATTTTGTTTTCTGTCGGCGTTCGTGTGTTTGTCATATTGGCCGGCTTTTTCATCTGTATGATATTTCAGTCAGAG
>CAZSGT010000449.1:0-2395 GCA_964606215.1 uncultured Lachnospiraceae bacterium | reverse complement strand
GTTCAGAAACAAATATTTCTTTTTTACAGGGAAAGGCACAGGTCGGTGCACTTGGGAGCGGTTCCTGTAAAATCCCAAAAGGAAGTTCAGTAACATAGAATCAGTGGCAGGTCCGGTCTGCGGACCGGTGAAAGGATAGGGAACAGATGAAAAAGGATGTCAGAAAATTTAAGGTATATGAGCAGAGCGGGCATAATTATAAGCCCACGCCGACGATCACATTAAAGGGGCTTTGGCTGGAAGAGCTGGGCTTTGGGGCAGGGACGCTCCTGACAGTCCGGTGCGAGGAAGGGAAGCTGGTCATTGTTCCGAGGGAATCGGTGGACTATATTGATGCGTTTGAGGAAATGCAGTTAAGCATGGTAGCAGAAAAGAAAGTGAGGTTTTGATATATGGGAAAGATTTATATGGTCGGTTCACAGAAAGGCGGCGTGGGTAAGACCGTGACCACGCTGAACCTGGCGTACTGTTTGCAGAAGATGGGGAAGAAGGTATTGGCTGTGGATTTTGATAGTCAGGCCAATTTGACAACGTGTTTCGGCGTGGAGGATACGGGAGTGCTGGATGATACTATCGGGCATCTGATGATGGCGCAGATCGAGGATACGAAGATGCCGTCTCCGAAGAAGTACATACGGACGAAGGATGGGGTGGATTTCATCCCATCTTCTATCTACCTGTCAGTAGTGGATGCTAAGTTGAGACTGGAAATGGGAGCAGAGAAGATGCTGTCTGGGATATTGGAAGCGCTGCGGGAGAAGTATGATTATATTCTGCTGGACACATGCCCATCCCTGGGGACTCTGACAATAAATGCTCTGGCGGCTGCCGATGAGGTCATTATCACAGTGAATCCCCAGCTTCTGGCTATGATGGGGATGCAGGATTTTCTCCGGACGGTGGTGAAAATCAGGAAGCGTATCAATCCGAAGCTGGGCATTGCGGGTATCCTGATGACCATGTGTGAGTCCAGGACGAAGCTGTGTAAAGTATTGACGGAGGAAGTAACAGAGAGCTTCCAGGAGCAGATACGGGTGTTTGACACGAAGATTCCGAATACAGTGAAAGTGGGTGAGAGCATTTATTACAGCTTGCCGGTGGTGCAGTATAGCCCCAAGGCGAGCGCGGGAGTGGCTTATAGAAAGTTTGCAAAGGAGTTGATTTCATATGAAGGCTAACGGGACAAAGAGGAAGATTTTTAATGACGCAGTGGATCTGCTGGCAGGGGCGGAAGAGGTATCCGCCCCGGAGGATGGGATAAGGATGATGCCCATTGACAGTATCCGCCCGTTCCGGAAGCATCCTTTCCGGATGTATGAGGGGGAGCGTCTGGATGACATGGTGGAGAGTATCAGGGAGCATGGGGTTCTGAATCCGGTGATTGTGTGGCAGGTCGGGGACAATTATGAAATGCTTGCCGGACATAACCAGCAGATGGCGGGGAAGCTGGCAGGATTGACGGAAATTCCAGCCATTGTGAAGACAGATTTGACGGAAGAGGAAGCCTATGTGTATGTGATTGAGACCAACGTGATACAGAGGGGATTTGCGGAACTCCTTCCGTCCGAGAAAGCGGCGGTGCTGGCAGAGCGGTATAAGAAGGTCAGCAATCAGGGGAAACGGAATGACATTCTGGAAGAGATTGCAAGACTGAATGGTTCGGACATGCCGGAGACTTGTGGACATGATGTCCACAAGTTGAAAAGCCGGGATGCCATCGGAGAAGAGTATGGGATGACCGGGAGGAACATTGCCAGATATATGAGGGTTCAGCAGTTGGAAGAGCCTTTGAAGGAACGGCTGGATGACGGGACGCTCCCGTTGGTGGCGGCGGTGGATTTGTCCTATCTGTCTGATAAAGAGCAGAAAGCGGTGTCCGGACTTGCAGAGCAAGGGAAGATAAAACTGGATGCGAAGACTGCAAAGTGTATCCGGAATATGGCCGGGAGTGTGACGGAGAAGAAGGTGCTGGAAACACTGAACAGCAGGAAAGGGAAGAAGAGTGTTACCGGGAAGAGCATCAGATTGTCGGCGGATGTGTATGAGAAGTATTTTGCCGGTGTGAAATCTGCGGAAGTGGCAGGAATTGTGGAGGAAGCACTGGCGGCATGGTTCGGGAAGGGAGGGGAGGCTGATGTTCCGGACAGAAGAAATCGAGAAGTTGGATAAGACTTATTTTAACATTATTCTGGCGGAGCATTACGATGCGACAATCCAGTCGAAGAATACGGGACATATCTGGTATATCCATAACCCGGAGTATCCAGAAAAAGGGGAATGTATCATTTTCCATAAGCATAAGGCATCCCATCCGTATCATCAGCATGGCAGAGCCAGGAATCTGCGGCAGGCGGTGAAGAGTATTAAGGGGCATGATGTGTTCCAGATGAATGGG
>CAZSGT010000448.1:0-2396 GCA_964606215.1 uncultured Lachnospiraceae bacterium | reverse complement strand
ATTTTCAACTTTGTCGGCCATAAGGCTTGAACGCTGTATCTCGGTCTGATCCGGCAATTCCATATCATCCAAAACCTTGTCTATTTGAAAGAAATCCTGATACTCATTCAAGTAGACCGGCAAGCAGTCATTCCATCCGTTTAATTCACTGGCTCCACATGCATGTATACACCAAGGCGACTCTTGCCGGGGAACCACGCAAAGATAACCCTTCCTTTTATACTCCAGGCAGATGGATTTATCATAAAAATGCCATCCTGTAAGAATATCTTTGCGCCAGGGGATATCGTATCTTGTGACAAGGATCATGCCATCCAGACAATCAACAGCCCTATATTTTTCTGTGATCTCAGTGCGATTCAGCACTAGTTGCTTAATCCCTGTACAGGAGATCACCTTGCCCCATCGCCAGCTTCCCCAGGAGAATTTTTGATCCGCAACATCATCGTTGCCAAGCATCCCGATGACGCCAATCCTGTCATCTGACCGAAAAACAGCATCAATATCCTCGATAAAATGCCGGTTGATTATAAAAGTGTCCTGATGCAGATATACTTTGTAATCTGCTTCGGAGCTGCTCCTGCCTGCCTCATATCCCTCTGCCATGCCGGAAGCATCCGCGATGCCAAATACTCCGATCTCCACATTGTCAGGAATAATCAGGTTTTCAATATACTTTACACACTCAGAATACCATAAATCAGAGTTGGTACAGATAATAAAATCAACTTTCATAATCTTACTCTCCCAGCTAAAATACTTAGCACTGGCTATATGCTTAAAAACACAGCCAAAATGTGTTATTAATTATATCATGTAAAACAGACGATTAAAAGAGTAATTTTTTCCCCATACACGCCGATATAATGAATGTATATAAGATTAAACCACTTTTTACAATAAACTACTTATCATGGAAAGCCTATTATGAATCTGCAGAAACAGTACCAGGAAATGTCAAGACTAAAGCATGAGATAAATACGCGTCTCTCCAAGGGAACAGATTGCTTTGCCATAAAGGAGTTAGCACTATTTCTAGCCCAGGACGAGGAATATCAGAAATTGTATCAGACCGAGAACCAACTGATTAAGCTACAACATTTTTTGACAGTCTGGAGAGAAGAACAGGAAAAGATGCCCGGACAGGCGGAAACAGAGAATATATTTTATCAGATTGGCAGCCTTGACGAATTGGAACAAAAATACTGCCGGATTGAATATTATGGCCTGCGGATAGAGAATCATGTTCCCGAACCATATTGCAGCCAATTGCTGGACTGGCTTCTGGAGCACAAGGTCAGCGGCATTGCCTTAGGAATCATCATCAGAAACAGAACCGAGAAAGGCAAGGAAAATCTTTTATGTATTGCCCGGGAATTAAAGCGCCGAATGGAATTACCCAATGCGGTTTTGCTATTGCAATATGCCCGTGAGAAGTACCCCGAAGAGGAAGCGCTTATTTTAGAAGAAGCCGACTGCTGGCTGCAGGTCAGGCAATGGAAAAAGGCGCTTGAACTGCTGCGGGAAATGGAAGCTCCTACGGCAGAGATACAGGAACTTATAACAGAATTACAACAGGTGGTCGAGGATAATGGATGAACATAAATTCTGCTTTATTATATGCACCAATAACGAATTGCAGTTGGAGGAATGCATTCTCTATATCAATCTGCTGCATGTACCTGAAGGATATCAGACAGAGCTAATCACAATCAGGGATGCCGCCTCCATGACATCGGGCTATAATGAGGGAATGCGGGCCACCGATGCCAAGTACAAAATCTATCTTCATCAGGATAGCTTTATTGTGGAGCCCTTTTTTCTGGATAAACTATTGGAATTGTTCCAAAAGGACGAAAGCATCGGTATGGTGGGCACACTGGGAACAGAGCATTTGTCCAAGGACGGTGTAATGTGGCATGAGGACAGATGCGGCAATGTCTATTTATTGAACCAGCATGAGGGAAGCCGTATCGAGCAATTAACACAAGGCTACCGGAAAGTTGAGGCATTGGATGGACTGCTGATGGCCACCCAATATGATCTTCCCTGGCGTGAGGATATCTTTCAGGACTGGCATTTCTATGATGTATCTCAATGCATGGAATTTCGCCGAGCCGGTTATAAAGTTGTCGTTCCCGGTCAGGAGAAGAACTGGGTTATTCACAGCTGTGGAGTATGCTCCCTGTGGCAGTATGAGGATAACCGCAAACTTCTGTTACAGACATATCCGGAAATTTGTGGCTAATCGGGAGCCAAAGTGTTGTGTCT
This sequence comes from uncultured Lachnospiraceae bacterium, assembly GCA_964606215.1. Classification (GTDB taxonomy): domain Bacteria; phylum Bacillota; class Clostridia; order Lachnospirales; family Lachnospiraceae; genus CAZSGT01. The sequence goes on along the minus strand of CAZSGT010000448.1, from coordinate 125 downwards.
CCTGTTCACTCGGTTAACGCTCTATCCTTAGTCAGTGCAATAATGACCTTTCTGCTGTCAAATCCATATGTCCTGCAAAATTCCTTTCCAAACCAGTTCTCCCCCACTGCATTTACATAGAATCC
>CAZSGT010000447.1:0-2396 GCA_964606215.1 uncultured Lachnospiraceae bacterium | reverse complement strand
GGGGCAAGCCATTTACTCATAACCAGCTGCTGCCCGGCTGCCACATCTACAAAACCACCTGCATATCTTTTTCCTTTTCCGGTAACTACACATACCGGCCGTCTTACCGCTGAGCTGGTTTCTGCCCTGACTGCGCCGACTTTGATTTGCTTTTCCTGACATACCCGCTTTATCCCGGTCAAAATCTTTTTCAAGACGCTTTCCTTTTCCTGAACTGGCAACAATATCTCCAGGGAAATCTCCCCCAGCACACACCTGGCTGCCACCGCCTCATTTGCTGCCCACAGGACCAAATCTGCATACTCCTCTGGCAGAAATCGTCCTCCATATAACTGGGGCGTCTGAAAAATATACTTGCTATCCTGTTCCCGCACCTCAAACAGTACCTTATCCACACTCCGGTCCCTCACGGCGCCGGTAACTGTCCCCCGCCTCATAGCCATATGTACATCCTCCGTTAAAGTAACCACGAGCGTCACGCTTTGCGAGACTGCTCGGGTTCGCAGGCGCGCTCGGATAGTCCTGTGCAAGCACAGACATATCCTCACTTTGCCTTCGCGCAAACAAACGCTGACACGCTACGCGAGCCAGCTTATTGTAGTAAAGACAGGTCCTACGGAAGTCATTCTCATAAGACCTGTCTGGATTTTATTTAGATACCCGCAAAGCGTGTTTCTCATTATTCTGTCGTCGTTCCGGCATCCCCAGTATCCGAACCATCTGCTCCCTGAGGCGTACTGGTAGGTTTGGGTGTTGCCGTTTGTTTCTCTGTATCTTTCTTGTTATCTTTCTTATCGTCCTTTTTATCTTTCTTATCGTCCTTCTTGTCGTCTTTCTTATCGTCCTTTTTCTTCCCCTTGGTCACATACTTGGGCGCTGCGTTATACTGGCTGGAATTGACCTGTACTTTATCCACCTGTTTACCATCCTGATAGATAATCTTCCACAGCTTCGCCTTGTAACCGATGTGAGCTTCCTGTGTCACTTCCTCAAAGGATTCTGGCTGATTCTTATCATAGGTCACCACATCCGCTCCCGGCTGCAGCGTTTCCACTGTCTCAGACTGGAATTCAAAGGTCCGTCCCTCTGGTCTTGTCTCATGACCATAAATATTAAAGGTCAGCGTACGGTTCTCCGCAATAGCCTGAATGTAAATCGGCGTATCCAGGTTATTCTTGAATTTAAAATCCATGTAATCCCCGGCAATGGCCGCATCTCTGGAAAGATCCACATATGCCACCACCATGGAATGGGGCGAACGCTCCACAACTTCCAGCTCTGCATTCAAAACTGCATTATATAATGTAGTGGATACCTGGCAGACGCCTCCGCCTATACCCGGCACCACCTTACCCTGATTGTACTCTGCCGCTTCCATGTAACCATTCGCTACCGTACGGTCTTTCATGGTCTTACTGGTAGAAAAGATTTCATCCGGATACAATGTAGTTCCATTAATATTTCCTGCCGCCACCCCAATATTCGTCGCACGCAGCTCTGTTGATGTACCGTAGGTGGTTGTATATGTTCCCAAAAGGCTGTTGCACTGGCTTAACATCTCTTTGGTATATTTTGGCTCATCCTCCACAACCACTGCTGCAATGGTAACATCCTCTTCCACATTATTATCAGAAAGATTTTCCATAAGCTTTGTCACAGTCTCATCCACATCCACCTTACTTCCCTTTTGGGATTTGGTGGCGGACAGTTTACCGTCCCGGAATCGCAGCTTGGAATCCTTTGCTTTCTTATCAAAGACCGTACATTCCTTTTCGACAAAATCCTTCACTTTGTCCTTATCAAGAGAAGTCATGGCATCAATCACCAGTTTTTCCTTCTCCACATCCTTAATCTCTTTGTAGCGCTTAATCAGATTGCCGGACTTTCCAACCTCCAAAGCCCGCTTCACAAGCGCATCCACATCTACCTGAAAGCCCAGGTCTGCATATGTGGTCTCAACCTTATCCTCTTCTCCTACGGTAACGGAAATCTTCCTCTTTCCCAGCTGCTTCACATACTTGCTCACAGCCTTGGCTGCAGGTTCTTCTTCCATACCGCTTACATCCACCGTTCCTATATATACATTACTACAAATCTTTCCATCATCGACCATGTCGCTTTTTGCCGCCACGGTAACAACTCCGGCCGCAATCAGTGCCAGGACAAAAACTCCTGTAAATGCAAAACGTAACCGTTTATTCAGCTTTTTCATAATGTTACCTCCATCCTTAACAATTTTAACACACTATTCCACGAACGCAAGCCAAACTTTTCGTATAAATTTGACATTTTTTCGTAAATTTTGTATAGTGCAAAGGAATCACTCTTGGCAACTTTTTCTCCCAGGCGGTGATTGCACTCCCCCTGAAATTGGGATAAAATAGTTGTGCAAAGCA
>CAZSGT010000446.1:0-2398 GCA_964606215.1 uncultured Lachnospiraceae bacterium | reverse complement strand
GTATCTCCAACATCCAGGCACATTTCTTTTGCCAGGATACAACAGATATATACGGCTCTTCCTGAAATTCAACATTTTCAATTGCATTTTGCAGTGCATTGTTTAATATTACACTGATGTCAAAGGCGCTCACCTGCGTACCCGTCGGAAAATGAAAATCCGATTGAAAACGGATTCCTTTTTTTCCTGCCTCACTTTTTAAGCCCTGCAGTATTACATCCGTCACAGGATTTCCGCTCCGAATTTCCCCGCCTGCATCCGCAAGAGCCTCTTTTAATTCTTCCACATAAATTCCGGCTTCCCTGGACGCCTCTGTACCATACAGCCGCTCCAAAGTCATAACGTGGTTCGTCATATCATGACGGATACTACGAATATCCTGATACATGTTTTCCACTTGCCCGATGTGCTGACGAATATTTTCTATTTGTACGGCAAGTAACCCATTTTGCACTTTTTCCTCCTGCCTCGCCTTGACATTCTGAAACAGAGCAGTTATAACCACAATGGACATTATGGATATACCATAGTGCAGAAACGCCAGCGCTCCATACATTCCAAAAATGGATTCATCCACATATTCTTCCAAAAAGGTCTGATAGAACTGCATAATACCATATCCAGTCATCCCTGTTACGGAGGGTGTAATCAACATACCCATCTCCTTTACCGTCATGTTTTTCCACTTATAAATATAGGACTTCGTAATATATTTCACACTTATCCATAAAACTACAAAGCCAATAAGTCTTTCAAAAATCAATGTAACAATCCACAAAAGCAGCTGTAATTTTTTATGCTCTATCAAATACGGCTTATAAATCACCATGTCACACAATTCCTTTGTTGCTGTCAGGGACATATATGCCGAAAGCCAGCGTAAAGAAAAAAATGTCACCGCTATATACACCTTTTGATAGTAATTTCTCTGATCCGTTTTACACATAACAAAAAAAGCTGTCAGTACCCCAATACCGTATGCGGAAAAATTATGCACTTCAAAAGGTATCACATACCAGAGCAGCATACATACAAAATAAGAGACTCCCGCAAGAAATGCTCCTTTTTTATTCTCCATAAATGCTGCGGCAAAACGATATAAAACATAGCCGTTTATCAACATATCAATAACAATGCCTGCATAAGATGTCACTGTCCAGCCCATCTTTATCCAATCCATTTACCTGCGCCTCCTCTGGTTATACCGGAGATAGCATTTTACAAACTCCGGGTAATTCTGTTTCGCCATCGGCACCTCTCCCTTTTCCAGATAAATGGTTTTTGCGTCATATTTTCTCACAAATGCCAGATTCACAAGGTATGACCGGTGGGAACGATAAAATTCTTTCCCTGCCATCTTCTCCAAGTCCTTCAATTTTCCATAGTATTCTATTTTTTCCCGCAATGTATGAATCACAACTTTCCGGTTAAATACCTCTGCATACACAATCTCTTCCAGGTTGATTGCAACATGACCGTCTTTGGATTTTATAATAAAATTCCGCATCTCTTTTTTTGTATCTGTCTCCATTTCTGTTCGCTCTGCCAGCTCACGGACCGCCTTTCGGAAAACTTCCTCAAATTTTTCTTCCGTAAAAGGCTTTACCAGATAATGAAACGCATCTACATCAAACGCCTCAAACACATACTCTTCCATTGCCGTCACAAAAATAATCAACATTTTTTTATCTGTCTGGCGAAGTCTTTTTGCCGTATCCATTCCATTGATTCCGGACATCTGTATGTCAAGAAGTAAAATATCCGGCAGATTGGTTTCATCCAGCACCTCCCCGCCATCTTTATACGTAATCACCTCTTCCTCCGGGTACAGATGTTTCACCATTTCCACCAGCATTTCCCGGGCTTCCTGCAAATCATCACATACTCCAATCCGCATAAACATTCTCCCTTCTAAAAGAGTTTCGCGTGGGTGCGCATCCCCCAGTGGTTTTTACTGTATGGGAAACTTCTCGTTTCTTATACAGTAAAAAATACCCCGGCTGCTAAATACCGCAATGTCTGTCAATTGAAATTACGATATCTAACCGCCGGAGTAATATTATACTACGAAAGATAAATTATATATATACTTTTTGCTAAGAGATGTTGTAAACAATCCTTTTTTTGTTGTGAATTTCTGTTCTGTCACATAAAACATTATAAATCTCTTTTTGCGTCTTTCATACGCCCCCAAACCAGCTTATCACAAAACATTATGATGGCAAAGAGAACTTGGCAATCAGGGAATCCAGGGAATCAGCCAGATTTCCGATGTTATCCAGACCAATGCGGCAGTTGCCGAAGAGTCTTCCGCAACAAGCCAGGAGTTGTCTGACCAGGCGGCTTCCCTGGATTCCCTGATTGCCAAGTTCTCTTTGCCATCATAATGTTTTGTGAT
>CAZSGT010000445.1:0-2403 GCA_964606215.1 uncultured Lachnospiraceae bacterium | reverse complement strand
CAGTCTGGACACTTTCCATCCACCAACGGGGACGGGGTGAAAAAGGACTCGCAGGGGGTACAGTACATCCCCTCATAGGCTCCCTTGTAAATATCCCCCTGATCATACAATTTCTTAAACATCTTCTGGACCTGTCTCTCATGGTCTGCATCCGTCGTCCGGATAAAGCGGTCATAAGAAGTATTCATCATATCCCAGATATCTTTAATCTGTCCTGCCACACCGTCCACAAACTCCTTGGGTGTGATGCCGGCTTCCTCTGCCTTCAGCTCAATCTTCTGTCCATGCTCATCTGTTCCGGTCTGGAAACGGACCTCATAGCCCTGCTCCCTCTTAAAACGAACAATACTGTCCGCCAGAACCACCTCGTAGGTATTGCCAATATGTGGCTTGCCAGATGTGTAGGCAATCGCTGTTGTTAAATAATATCTTTTCTTTTCCATAATCCATCTCCATTTCAAAAAATAAAATTAGGTTTCAAAGGTAAAGTTTCATATTATCTCCATCAATTTAAGCCCAAAACTGGATGGAAGAAAGTCAAACAGAATTTTGATTTAAGGCTGTTATGACTTTCTTTCCACATACGTGGGGCAATTGATGAAAATCATGAAAACATCCCCCGGAGGGGGTTTTGCTTGACAGGAAACGAGAGTCCCCTATCAATCAAAAAACCCGCCTTTAAACTCTGTTTAAAGACGGGCAAATAGCCGTGTTACCACTTTAATTCATCTACACCTCACGGTACAGACCTCCATAACTGCTCTGGATAAATCCATTCACAGTCTGTCATATAACGGTGACCACCGTCAAATCCTTATGTCCACCGGACACTCAGACAGAAGCTCCAAGTCCATGTTCTGCAAATTTCCCATCGCCTGCTCTCAGCCACACAGGTTCTCTGTAGATGTTCCCTTCACATACTCTTCTCTTCATCGCCTTTTTATATGCTATCATTTTAGATGGGGATTCGCCATTTGTCAAGACAATTTTTCCTTCTTCTTTCCCCCACGGTAAAATAAAGTATTTTTATATATTTTTCCCGTAATAACCACCAATATACCTATGGCAATCATGCTCAACAAAATCGAAACCACGCCCCCGACCAGACCGATATTTCCCAAAATCAAATCTGTGCCAAGGGTAAACGCCGCCGTAAACGGAATATAGCGGAATATCATGGCAAGCATTTCCCCGGTGCTGTTTTGTACCACTGGCACAAAATATGATGCAAAGAAACAAATCACCACGATAACCTGGAAAATTGCCATGCCCTGCGCCAAATCCTCCGAACGGCTAATCTTTGCAGAAACTGCCCCCGCTAAAATCAAATAAAGAGAAAATCCGATAACCAGCGCAATCACTCCAATAATCACTGCTGGCACGGAAAATGCGTATCCGTTCTCCTTGTCCTGGAACATCTTTATCATTTCCAGAACCGCATTCACATGACCGGGAGCCAGTTGCTCCGCAATGGCGTCTCCTCCCACAAATCCTCCGATAAGGGCTGCAATCCAGATAACCATCTGCAATAACGCCGCCGCAATATTGGCGAGAATCTTACCAAACACCAGCGCATAAGGAGATGCCGTTGTCAACAGCAGTTCCATCAGCTTGGAAGTCTTTTCCGTAACCAGGGATTTACTTACACTCTGTCCGTTCATAAGAACCATAAAATATATTAAGAACGCGCTAATCATCGGAAGCAGCATTTTCAGGATTTTCTCCACCATGCTGTCCCCCTCTTCCCCGGCTTTTGCCACCTCATAATTTACCGGGGCATTTGCCATGGCAACAATCTGTGCATCCACGCCGGTCTTGACGAGAATCGCCTGCTGTAAACTGTCCTGCAGCAATTCCAGCAGCTCCTCACAGTCATCCTCGTCAATATCTGACCCCGCTGGCAGATACATATTCATAACATATCCTTCACTGTCCTTTGCAAGGGACAGCACTACGGAACCCTCCGCATCCTCTGCGTCCGATTCCTCTGCCTGGGCTTTCTCCACATCTTCATCCAATTCCTCTGCCAGGCTTTTCAGTTTTTCCTCCACCGTACCGGACAAACTTTCATACTTTGTCTCTTCAAAAAGAATATTATCTTTCCCTGTCCCGGAAAAATCCAAATCCGAAAGCTCTGTCTCATTCTTTACATACACCGTGGAAATTCTGGTACTGTCATCCTCACCGGATTCCAGTTTTTGCTGCCTGATATCATCCCGCACCATAAGGACATTTGTCACAATCATGGCGCCAGCCAGAAGAACCGCAATCATAATCGTGGACAAAAGATATCCCTTTTCTTTCATTGCCTGGAAAAAGGAAAACGCAAACACATCCTTCCAGCCAGTAAACTTTCCCTTACTCTGCATTCGGTTTTCCCCCTTTCTGCTTTCTGATGTTCTT
>CAZSGT010000444.1:0-2409 GCA_964606215.1 uncultured Lachnospiraceae bacterium | reverse complement strand
TGTAAGAAGATATCCACAATCTCCAGGGCAAGTCCCGGTCCCACAATGCGGCCGCCCATGGCAAGCACATTGGCGTCGTTGTGCTCTCTGGTGGCCTTGGCGCTGAAGCAGTCGTGACACAGGGCACAGCGGATTCCCTTTACTTTATTTGCCGCAATAGAAACGCCAATCCCTGTACCGCAAATCAGGATTCCTTTCTCAAAACCGCCGCTTACAACAGCATGCGCAACTTTTTCCGCATATTCCGGATAATCACAGGAGTTTTCACTGTAACAACCAAAATCCTTGTACTCAATCCGGTTTTCTTCCAGATACTTTATAACCTCCTGTTTCAGTGCATATCCACCATGGTGACTTCCTCATGCTATCATTTGTACGTCCTCCTGTTTATTTTTCTTCTCCAACAATATATCACAACGTCCCCGTTACTTTTCTTCCTCAATAATCCGCCCCACCACTTTGGGCAGAATCCGGGTAAGCTCCCTGTAGAAGGCTTCATATTCTCTTCGTTCTCCCCCGTAAGGTCCCAGCAGGTCTGCCTCTTCGCCGGCAAACTCCGACACCGTATACACCGTATCCGCAAAGTCATAGTCCTCAATAATCTTCACTTTCTGCCGGAACAACATGGTGAGAACCAGCGTCCCTTCCTCCAAATCCTCCTTTGCCAGTCCCACAGACTGCCTGTCTTCCAGGTCAATTCCATGATGGCTTAATATCTCTATAATTTTAGGATTCAAGGGTTCCTCAAACAAGACCACAAGCCCTCTGGATTGTGTAGGGATATATTTGTGATTTTTTTCGAGATAATTGCGAAGCATTGCCTCCGCCATAGGACCCCACATGGTATCATCCTCGGATATAACAATTATTTTCCTGTACCTCAACATGAATCATCCTTTCATACACGCAAAATGCGATAGCCTGCCGCCTTACGCATCCGGTTCATTATTGCCTGCCCCATGGTGTCTGTAGAAAAACTCTCTGCGTAGATAAACTGCACATCCATAGTATCTAACTCTCGAAGCACCGCATACAAATGCGCTGCAATATCCCCCTCTTTTTCTCTGAAACCCGCCTCTACCACCAAAATCTCCGGCGGATATTTTCCCCTGGTTTCCCCGGAAGCTACCACTGCCACTTTTGCCTCCGGCATCTGCCGGCGTTTCTCCTCTGCCAGCTCTATAATCTTGTGCACCACCGCGGGAGTCTCCCCCTCCACAATGGTCATCTCTCCCCTGGGCGCATAATGCCGGTACTTCATCCCCGGCGCCTTTGCCACCACATTTTTCTGAGGCGTCTGGGCAAGCACAGCTGCGTCCGTCTCTACCCGTCCCCCAACCTTCTCCAGCATCTCCGCCGTAATACATCCCGGACGCAGGATAAGGGGTACATCCCCTGTCATGTCCACAATGGTGGACTCTAGACCGATACCCACGGCTCCTCCGTCTATAATCATATCAATCCTGCCGTTCAGGTCCTCTTTTACATGCTCCGCCAGCGTAGGACTGGGTCTTCCGGATGCATTGGCACTGGGCGCCGCAATATAACGCCCGGCACTGCGAATCAACGCCAACGCCACCGGATGCTCCGGCATCCGCACCCCAACTGTATCCAGGCCGCCGGTAGTTCCCTCCGGCACCTCCGCCCGTTTTTTAAATATCATTGTCAGTGGTCCCGGCCAGAATGCCTCCGCAAACCTCCTTGCCACATCTGGAATCTCTTTCGCCAGATTTTCCAGCCCATCCATATCTGCAATATGGACAATCAACGGGTTGTCGGAAGGCCTTCCCTTCGCCTCATAAATTTTTGCCGCCGCACCGGCATCCATGGCATCGCCTCCAAGACCATACACTGTCTCAGTGGGGAACGCCACCAGACCACCCCGGCGCAATATCTCTCCGGCGTCACGCAGCTCCTGCGGCGTCACATTTTCCGGTTTTACCTGCAGTATCTTTGTTTCCATAACTTCCTCATCTCTACAGTTTTACGCCATTTTTTCTTAAAAGCTCTCTGGCGCTGTCTACCGAATCCACTCCGGTCTTGTTTTTTACCGGGGCAAACTCCCGCTCCCTGTCCGCTTCATAAGGCAGACAATCATCTAAAAGATGAATCATATCCAGTATCAACTCCTCAAATTTATATCCGTTGGGCTCTTCCGGGCTTACACTGCTGCCATCCGGCGCCATGTGGGGAATCTTTTTCTCAACCACGTGCACCGGCATCCGGTTGTCCCGTATTTCCTCTAATTTATCCACACGGAACAGATAATTCAGAATCACGCCGAATGCATAGGCAAGATTGCCATCTTCATCCCGCAGGTGAATCATGTCATCTGTCATTTCATAATATTCAACAATAGACGGTCTGCCATCTTCCAGACAAAGCACGCCTACCCGCTCCTCCGGCTCT
>CAZSGT010000443.1:0-2412 GCA_964606215.1 uncultured Lachnospiraceae bacterium | reverse complement strand
CCTCGTCTTAGGCAATGTTCACAAACATTATGAGCAAATTTCTATTTTGCCGGAATGAAAGGTTATGATATGATTATTCGGGGATTCTTTCATTTTGGATTTTAGTAGAAAGGCTTGTTATTGTTCAGTAAATCATATTGTGCCACATTTCACGGAATGGAGGGCGTATTGGCGTGTGCGGAGGTTGATGTCTGCGATGGCCTGCCCGCCTGGTCCATTGTGGGGTATTTATCTGCGGAGGTGAAAGAGGCAAGGGAGAGAGTGCGCATATCTCTGAAAAATGCAGGATATTTCCTGGCGCCCAAAAAGGTGACGGTAAATCTTTCACCGGCGGATATCCGGAAGGCAGGGACTTCCTTTGACCTGGCCATCGGCATGGCTGTTCTGGCGGGATATGGCTATATTCCCTGCGAGGAGCTGGCCGCCGTCTGCCTGATTGGCGAACTGGGGCTGGATGGCAGTGTACAGAAGGTAAACGGGGTATTGCCGATGCTGTATGCCGCCAGGAAGGCGGGGATTTCAAAAGCCGTTATCCCGGAGGGTAACGAAGCAGAGGGCAGTCTTTTACAAGATATCCAGGTATATACGGTGGCGTCTGTAAAGGACTGTGTCCGGCTGTTGGAGAAGCAGTTTGACAAGACGCCGGTCAAACCCTTTGATATGACCCAGACAAACTGGGCGTCGCAGCAAGAGGATTTTTCCCAGATTGTAGGACAGGAGAACGTGAAACGTGCTATTACAGTGGCGGTGGCAGGCGGACACAATTTATTGATGATTGGACCGCCGGGAGCAGGGAAATCCATGCTGGCTAAGCGGATACCTACGGTAATGCCGCCACCTTCCTATAAAGAAATCCTGGATATCTGTGCCATTCACAGTGTTGCAGGCTGCATGCCCCAGGACGGCAGTCTCCCCCGGAGCCGGCCCTTTCGCAATCCCCATCACAGTATTACTTCTACGGCGCTTATCGGAGGCGGAACCTGGGCAAGGCCAGGGGAAATCAGCCTGGCAAGCGGAGGCGTATTGTTTTTGGACGAGCTGGGAGAGTTTAAGTCTGGTCTGCTGGATTTGCTTCGTCAGCCCCTAGAGGAAAAGAAGGTTTGGGTTACCAGATACCATGCCAGATATGAATATCCGGCGGACTGTTTATTTGTGGCGGCAACCAATCCCTGCCGGTGTGGATATTATCCGGATAGAAGCCGGTGCCAATGCAGTGGGGAAGCGGTGAAACGCTATATGGGTAAAATATCCGGTCCGGTTTTGGAGCGTATGGATATAACGATTTCCGTGGCGCCGGTGCCATTTGAGAGGCTTTTGGAGAAAAAAACAGGGAGTTCTACCACGCAGATGCGCCAGCAGGTATGTCTTGCCAGAAAGCGGCAGGAGATGCGGCAGGGAGACGTGGTCAACGGCAATTTGTCCGTAGAACAGATTCGGCAGTTCTGTACTCTGGGAGCTGAGGCAGAGGCAGTGGTGGGACAGGCCTTTTCCCATTACGGATTTAGTGCCAGGGTGTACCATCGGATTTTGCGTGTTGCCAGAACCATTGCAGATTTGGAGGAGAGTGGGGAAATATGTACCTCCCACATCCAGGAGGCAATCAGTTACCGGGGCGGTTTCTGGCGGGAGGGCGGTGAGCGCCTGTGACAGAAAGACCTTATTGGTACTGGTTGACAGGGATTCCGGGCATCGGTCCCAGAAAAACGGAACGGCTGTTGGAACGGTTTGGCACGCCGGAGAGGGTGTTCCGGGCAGATTCTGGACAATTAGAAGGGATTCCAGGGATTACTGGTACAGATATAAATAAAATTTGTTCCTCCCGGGATGAGGGAACCATTATAAATTTGTATGCCTCTTTAAAAAAGCAGGGCATCCGTCTGATAACCAGACAGGATGAGGAATATCCGGAGCAATTGACACATATTTATGATGCGCCCTGGGTACTTTATGTGAAAGGAAAGCCGTTGCAGACACAGTATCCCATGGTGGCGGTAGTGGGAGCAAGAGGATGCAGTGCATATGGAGAAACCATTGCAAAAAAGCTGGGAGCCGAACTTTCCCAGGCGGGAGTCATCGTCGTCAGCGGCATGGCAGTGGGCATTGACAGTTTTGCCCACAAAGGTGTACTGCAAGAGGATGGAATCACATATGCTGTTATGGGATGTGGTATTGACAAGTGTTATCCCGCATCTGGCATTGATTTGTATATGAAGATTCAAAACCGGGGAGCCATTCTCTCCGAATATCCACCGGGATATCCTTCTGCCCGGGGCTGTTTTCCCATGCGGAACCGGATTATCTGCGGTATGTGCCAGGCGGTGGTGGTTGTGGAGGCAAGAAAACGCAGCGGTTCCCTGATTACTGCAGATATGGCGCTGGAACAGGGAAAAGACGTTTTTGTGGTACCAGGAC
>CAZSGT010000442.1:0-2413 GCA_964606215.1 uncultured Lachnospiraceae bacterium | reverse complement strand
GAACAGAGTGCTTAGTGTTCAGGAAATCCTGCGTATTGTCATCGGGATTTGTGAAAAAACAACTAAACTTCATGCACTGACGCCGCCTGTTCTGCACCGGGATATCAAGCCGAAGAACCTGATTATTGACTATAGGGGCAACGTGCATTTAATTGATTTTGAAACATCAAGAAATTATAAAGAAAGTAAAGGAAAGGATACGGTATTTTTCGGAACGGAGGGAAATGCCGCGCCGGAGCAGTACGGCTATTGCCAGACAGATATCAGAACGGACGTATATGGTATCGGAAAGGTTCTGGAATATCTATACAACGAAAATGCCAGCTGTCAAACCGGGGAGAAAATAATCTATCGGAGGATACAAAAAATAATAAAAAAGGCAGTTGCATTTGACCCGGCACATCGGTATCAGTCAATTTCCGAGCTGCAATGTGCACTGGAAAAGGTGATGAACAGAGTTGATGGGAGATATCTGACAAGGAAGCTTTGGCTGATTGGGGCAGCGGAGGCAGTGGCTGCAATATTTCTTATCCTTGTGGCATTTTTTATGACCTCTGGATTTCATAAGCTGCCGGAGAATACAAGTCAGAAAAAGGATGAGCCACAGGCTATATCCGAACAGTCAAAGACAGAAAGCCCGGGAGAGGAATCGGCGAAGTCCGTGGCAGAGGATTTGGACGGGAAACCGACAGAGACAGGAACAGAAAAGACAAATTGGCTTTTAGATGGCGGAATGAAGGAAACCATAAAAACCCTATTGGGAAAAGAAGAGATTACTAAGGAGGATTATACCCGGATTACACGACTTGTAGTCATTGGTAATCAAATATATGGAATGGATGCAGATTTGGAAAGCCTGGAAGAAGAATGGCGTCATCATGATTTTGGCAGCTATTGTGCCAAAGGGGGAATAGGGGATTTATCGGAGCTGTCAAAGATGAAAAATCTCAAAGAGGTCTTTCTATGTGACCAGAACATTACAGATATCCGTCCGCTGGCAGGCTTACCAATAGAGAAATTATACCTGGCGGGAAATCAGATAGAGGATTTCTCAGTAGTGGAAACTCTGGAGCAGCTAAGGGTGCTATCTATTGCTGATAATCCGGTTTCTGTTTTGCCGGACATTTCCAAATGCAGATATCTGGAGACGGTAGTTCTTGATGAAAACACTTATGAGAGTTTAGATTTTTTAGAGAATTCAACGGTAGGGACTTTGTATATATGCAACGCATATGTAAATAATAATGATTTTTCTGTCCTCAGCAAAATACCAAATCTCAATTATGTGTACTCGTTGGGCAATCAGTATAGTTTTTATGAAGAACTGCCGAAATTGTCCCACCTGAAAGGATTGGCACTTTGGGATTATATCGGGAGGGATTTATCTGTTGTAAAATCATTGCCACAGATAGAATTTTTACTGGTAGGAGGGGATATGGTGAAAAGTATGGAGGGCATAGAGAGTGCTGCCAATCTACGTACTTTGTGCATAGACGGGACGAAAATCACAGATATTTCTCCGGTAAAGAAGCTTCACCGGCTTAATTTTTTTAAAGTAAACAATCTTGCAATTCAGGACTATTCACCCCTGTTTGAATGTGACAGCCTGCGGACGGTCAGTGCAGTTAAGAATCAGGAGAAGCAGATAGATAGCATAGACAGTAACCATATTTTCCAAATCGTGGAGGAATAAACCCGATTATGCCCATGCCGGGCGAACCAACGATGAGAAATGCGCTTTGCTTTTGCGAGAAAAACAAACGCTGTCACGCTTTGCGAGCCAGCTTATTATAACCAAAATGGCACTGGAAGAATAAATATCCAGTGCCATTTTTTTGCATGGCAGCAAGCCACGCAGTGTACATCAAATCCCCGTCTTCTGGGATGCGTTTACATAAGATTTTTTATTTTACTTTTACTTTCTTAACACTACTCCAATTTCCATATACTTTCTCTTTATTCACCGTCTGGTAAGCACGAACCCTGACATAATACCACTTCTTCTGTTTTACATTCTTGATGACTGTCTTTGTCTTGGTCGCTCCCTTCACAGTGACGGTTTTTTTGCCTTTTTTGAACTTCTTATCCAGTCCTGCCTGTACCTGGTATCCAGATACCTTGCTAACCTTTTTCCATCTAACCTCTATCTTTTTCTTGGAAGGAGACTTCACCTTACCAATGGTCACTTTCTTCACGGTTGGTGCCTTTGTGGGCTTTGCCGTCGGTGTTGCTTTCGGATTTACCTTAATCGCCTGTGTTACATTTTTACCACGGTAAGAAATAGTTACTGTTTTATCGGAAGCAGTTAAAGCTTTCTTGGCACTTTCTTCATAGCCGGTGATAGCTTTTTTGGTTCCGTCTTTGTATACGGCATTGACAACCATACCTGCCGCATTAAAGCTCTCTCCCTCAT
>CAZSGT010000441.1:0-2426 GCA_964606215.1 uncultured Lachnospiraceae bacterium | reverse complement strand
TCCCATAAATCAAGGTTTTAGTAACAAAAAAACAGGGTAGTATTTGACACTACCAATTACGGGTCGGAGGACAATTAATGAATGGGTGGAAATTGCCATTGGTGGTGTGGACAAAGTAAAGATTCGGATCATAAAAGAATATGGATGGAAGTATGTAGGTGGCAAATTGAACTTCACAATGTCAAAGAAGGTATCTCATAAAGTAGTCGTTTCATTTGAACTTTACTATCAGGATGAAAATTGGCAGAAAGTTGGAGCAGAAAGCGATATGTACGCTTCCAATTTTACATTGGAGGCACTTGAGGAAATAGAATCTCAAGGCATTGTTTCTTTTGAGGTAAACTAAGGATTATGCGAACGATAATTATTCTTGTTATATTAAATTTTATAATTGTGAAACTTTTTGGAATCAATATTCTGAAGCATCTGTTTTTTAATCCGAGAATTAACGCATCAATTGTAGGACTGGGAATTATTATAAATATTATAGCAGCAGTGGTGGATAGAAGACGAATTTGGTTAATCATCCCTTGGATTATCAGTATATTGGATTGTATACAAGATATTCTGTTTGGGGAAAAATATTATGGATCGGTAGAAGAGCAAATTAGTCCTCTCTATGCAGTGAAAAGCATAACATCATGGCTTACTAGCGGGCTTTCAAGAACAGCGTTTTTCCTGTTTACATCTCTGTGTGTTCCAAGAATTGCTTTAGCGGAAGTAAAAAATACTTTTGAAGGGAAACTACCTACGGAAGTAGATCCCCAGTATCCTTATGGTTCATCATTTGTGGCAAATTTTTTTGCTGGACAGTATTCCATAGAATTTTTACGGCTTTCAGATCCCTATATTGCAGATGCAGTTTTATATGTGGTGGAGAATTTGGAGAATCTATTTATGGAATGGAAGGCTGTGCGATATGACAGTTTTAATTTTTCATATGGGTGTCCCTATACGGATTACCAATTTGTGAGAAAATATTGCGAAAAATGTAAACCTTACAGGACAGAGATTGAAAATAGAATACGAAATAATCTTGAAGAAGGAAAACTTCTGACAAATGAAAAATGTGTTGATGAAGAATTTCAATTGAGGAAAGACAGATTAGAAAAGACGTATTCAAAGAAGTTGCTTGAAAAGGCTGCAGAAAAAATAACAGAGACAGGAAAACAGCTTTCAGCGGAACGAGAGGAAGCTGAGCGAGAACTTTCTTCAAAAAAGTCTTTATATACATATGTTGATATTAATTATTATCGTGATTGTGGGCAGAAAATTTCAGAGATAATGTTAAACAGAGCAGACATGTCTGCCTGTGATATTGCTGAACTAGGTGAACTTGGTTTTTCAACATATTTCCAAGAGAAAGATTCTGGCTGTGATCTGCGGTGGAGAGAATATTTTGTCATATTTAGTATGAAACCGCTTGTTGCGAAAGGAATTATTAATGAGGAACAATTATCGGAAAAAATATTAGATACGCATCAATACAGTCATGTCAATGGGAACCCTAGGCTGCAAATATATGGAAATGATAACCCTAGATTAGCTTTGGATGATGATTGAGTTAAATGGAGAGCAAGCTAATGAAAAAGAAACTGAAAAAAATCCCAATTGATTTGGTATCCTATATCCAAATTGAGACAGAAGCAATACGTGATTTCAACGACAAACAGATGATTTCAAGTTACTGCCTTGGCAAACTGGAAACAGTGAACTGGTATCTGGAATTACTGGAAGTAGGTTCCAAGAAATATATTGTCCCTCAGAGCAGGGAGCATCTGGAAATGGTCAGAGACCAGCTTATGGAGTGCCATAAACAGATCATGAGCGTAAAAATAAAGAATCCCGCCGACCGTACAATTATGGATATTAAATATTCAAAAAGATATGAGGGATAAATCACTATTATTATGAAATCTTTTTTATGGGAGAACTGAAAGGTTCTCCTATCCTTTACTACTGGGAGGACTTTTATTGGAAAAAGACAAAAGATCGTTGATGAGGAGAAACTGAATTTATTTCGGAGAAACTGTGATAATGAGGCGGTTTTCATTGACGCATGGTGTCCCGGAGTAGATGAAAATAAGGTTCAAAAAAAAGATTTGCTTTCCGGTGAAATTGCGGCTGTTATATTTCCACTCAGTTATTATACTGTCCGCAGTGCACTAAGAGTTTACACGATTCAAGATACAGACTGGTATCTTGCAGAGTTAGGGGAGCCTGCAGATAAAGAAGATGTTGAGATGGTTAGGAAAGATTTAGTGTTGGGCAAAGGAGAGGGAAATTCCACTGGGGCAAAGGGGGGTATCTTTGCATCATGGGGAAATATATACAACTATGCAGGATTTATTCCGCCATGGAAAGATAAACTGCGGATTACACATGAGATTTCCGCCAAACATAATTCCAACCGTGATGAATCGTTT
>CAZSGT010000440.1:0-2430 GCA_964606215.1 uncultured Lachnospiraceae bacterium | reverse complement strand
TATCCAGATTACCCAGACAGAATCCGAGGGAGATAACGGCACTGTGCCCGCATTGTTTGCAAATATCCCTATTAAGGACATTCACCACTCCATGTAGTAAGGGAAGGATATATTTTGAAAAACCTGTTAAAACGATATGATTGGAAAAAATATGATTACGCCCTGATAGCCATTGTGATAATTCTTTCTCTGATTGGTGCATTTACGGTACGTCTGGCAGATGCCGCCAATCAAACTGCCTTTTTTAGAGCGCAGATTATGGGACTGATTATGGGCATGATGATTGTTGCCGTGGTTTCTCTCATGGATTATCATTTCATCTGCCGTTTTGTGGGATTATACTACGCTGTAGGCGTCCTGCTGGTATTTGCCAGCAGATATACGTCTCTAGGTACGGATTTGGACACGGACACTTACCGGTGGCTGAAAGTCGGAGGGATTACCGTACAGCCTACGGAACTGGTTAAGATTATTGTCATTTTAACCCTTGCAGTGTTTTATTCAAAAATGCGCACGAAGATGGAGAAGTTCCATGTTCTGGTTCTGGGTGGCTGCATCGCGCTGGTTCCCATACTTTTTATCATGAGACAGCCGGATTTATCTTCCAGTCTGGTGGTGTGTTTTATTTTTCTGGTAATTATGTTTGCCGCTGGTACTGCCTACAAGCTTTTAATTCCCATCATCTCTGTAGGGCTTCCTCTGGGAATTGTACTAATCTGGTATGTACAGCAGCCATTTCAGAGGATTTTGCAGGATTACCAGCAGGAGAGAATCATGATTTTTCTCCATCCGGAACTGGATACCAGCGGAAAACTGTGGCAACAGCAAAGTTCCCAGCTTGCCATTGCATCCGGACAGCTGTACGGAAAATTTCTGGACGATGGTGGCAGCCCCATCCGCAATTATCTTAACGTTCCAGTAATTGAAAGCGACTTTATCTGGAGCGTTATCGGTGAAGAATATGGGTTTCTTGGGGGTTTGATTATTATTGTATTATACGGTATACTGATAGTAAGATGTTTGTTTGCGGCAAAGAAGGCGCAGGACAGGCTGGGTACACTGATTGCCATGGGTGTTTCTGCTTTATTTACGTTCCAGGTATTTGCCAACATTGGCGTTGCAACATTTATTTTGCCCAATACCGGTCTGCCGCTTCCGTTTCTCAGCAACGGTCTGAGTTCCATGTTAAGCTGTATGATTGCGATTGGACTTATTGTAAATATCAGTATCCAGCCCGCGAAAAAGAGTGGTGGTGGTTTCACAATGCGACAAAATGACAGGGAGTTAGATTTATGAACATAGGAATGATTGCCCACGACACAAAGAAAAAATTAATACAGAATTTTGCAGTTGCCTACCGGGGACTGTTATCAAAACATGATATTTATGCTACCGGCACCACTGGCAGGCTCATTGAGGAAGCAACCAACCTTAATGTTCACAAATACCTGGCGGGACATCTGGGAGGAGAGCAGCAGCTGGCTGCACAAATTGAACAAAACGATATTGATTTGCTGATTTTTTTACGTGACCCCTTATCGCCAAAGTCCCATGAACCAGATATTAACAATGTTCTGTTGCTGTGCGATACTTACAATATCCCGGTTGCCACCAATCTGGCTATGGCAGAACTGATGATTCATGCTCTGGAACGGGGCGATTTAGAGTGGCGTGAGATGATAAAGTAACAGAAAGGTACGGTTGGATTGGATATGTTATTTACAAAAAATAAATGCCGTTTTTTAGGAATGCTTGTAATATGTTCTTTGATACTTTGTTCCTGCGGAGAGATGTCGTCCAGCGTCACCGACTATTCCATCACATCAGTTTCCGGTGATACTGCTGTGACCGGAGGGGACAGTTCATCGGCATTGCCGCTGTTATCAACTAATTTATGTGTAATTCCTAAAAAAACTAAGTTTAAGAAGGATTCTGCCATGCGTACCTCCGTCAGTTCCCTTCTGATAAATGATACGGAAAGCAAGGCAATCTATGGGGATTCCATATACAAGAAAATGTATCCGGCAAGTATCACAAAAATTGTTACTGCTCTGGTTGCGCTCAAGTACGGTAATCTGGATGATACAGTGACATTCAGCTATAACGCCTCCCATATTACGGAGTGGGGCGCCACACTGTGCGGCTTTGAGGAAGGCGACCAGATTAACATGCAGGATTTGCTTACAGCATTTCTGATGTATTCCGGCAACGACGCCGGAGTCGCTATTGCAGAACACATCGGTGGTTCTGTGGAAGGATTTGCGAAAATGATGAATGATGAGATGCGGGAATTAGGTGCGTCCCGTTCCCATTTTGTCAATCCACATGGACTCCATGACGACGACCATTACACATGCGCATACGACCTCTATCTGGTTTTCCATGAATTGACAAATTATGAGACTTTTTTAAATATCATTCATGACAAAT
>CAZSGT010000439.1:0-2430 GCA_964606215.1 uncultured Lachnospiraceae bacterium | reverse complement strand
CATAACGTCACCCTTTGCAGCATGTTTGATTGAGTTTTGAGTGAGACCTTTACCACGAATCATGTAATCAATTTCACCGGTAGAATCAGTGAGCTTGTCAACGTACATCTTCTTCATGAGGAATAATGATTCAATTGACCAAGGCATTTCGTCATGATTATTAATAGTTGGAAAGTCTGAATGGAATTGTCCTAAGTTTGTACCAATTAGTTCACGGTTATACTTTTCCTTAAATGCTTTTGCAAGAATTGGTACTTCGTCTCTAATAACGTGACAACTGTCCGTATCAATGTAGTAGATATGACAACCGAGATCATAAGCTAAACACATTACTTCATTCATTATTCGTTTAGACATTGAAAGTACTTGAATACCCAGTAATGAAAAGTTGAAGTGTTTGTCAATTGGCTTTAATGTTCGGACTGCTTGAATGTTTGAATTAGCGATTTGCATAACATCAGTAATTTTGTAATAATTCTTGAACCAATATTTCTCTAACTTAAGAGGATCATCGAAGTATTTGTAATCTTTCTCAACTGGACGTTCAATCGTTTTGCCATAGCATGAATTCATAATTAATTTGTATAATTGTTGAAGTGGATTGTGTTGCTTCTTGTACTCCAAACGTTTATTGAATATCTTACGGATTTCATCTTGGATGCGGTAATCTCTTGCACCAGGCCAATAATAACCACGGATTAATTCAAACTCAATCTTCTGGAATTCAATGAGATCCTCTAATGTAATGTTATCAACGATCATGTTAACGGTTTCACCAGGGGCAAGATTATCGTCATTACGATTAAGTCCATTCACTTTACGAACAATTAATGGAAATGGATAGTGCTTGTTAACTTTAGTGATTTTGATTTCAACAATGTATGCACCTTGTTGTGAGAGGAATGAGAGATTCAATTGGTCGGGCTTAATGACTTCAGGTCTACCTTCAACAGTATATAATCTAGCCATAGCGGATGGATATAATGATACAGCATCGAAATCACTTAATGGTTTAGTTGTATGCCATTTCTTATTGTATGCAGTCATGCATCTTCCACCGTATACAGCATGTGAACAGAATTTACGAACATGACCACCAATTTTGTAAAGATTACCGTTAGGATAATAGACTCGTTGATTGAAGACTTCATTAGCGAGAGATGAAATGGAAACATATTTGAATGGATCAATTGAGAAGTCTTTGATGAATCCTTGACGAAATGCATTAAAGCCGAGACGTAAAATGTTTACATCTTGTTGACAATAGAATGAAGCATATTTCCACATATCAAAGTGATTTGCATCAATGCGACAGTTAGGTATCTTATCAATGTTTGCGTTGAAGAGTTTGTAATCATCGTCAGTCCATTTAGTGTCTTCATTTAATCCAGCTTCATTAATGACTCCTTTGTTTGAGGATAATCGTTCAAGTGTGTAATACTTGTATGGAAAGATCTCTTTTTGGATATCAGGAATGTCAAACATTTGTGGTAATTGTGAAAGCTTGCATGAAAGAATGGGTAATGAATCCTTGAAATGAAGAATCTTCTTGTTGTATTTAATGTCAGCCTTCATTGTTTTTGTGCCTTTAATGATTGAACTAGTGATTCCAAATTGTGCAAGCATTCTAATGTCATACGCTAAATTATGGAAATAGATTACAGCATTATCTGGCAAGAAGTTGAGTAATTGAATGTTACAATCTTCACCACGGAATTCTTTATTAACTTTACCGTTTTGAGATTGAAGTACACACATGAATGGTTTATGAATGTCACCAGATACGTCAGCTTCAAAGTCAGCATACCAATATGTAGGATCTTTACGGGATGATGAAGTGGACGATTTCTTTTTATGATTGTCAGGTTTAATGAGTTGAGTACATGTTTTAGGATTGTATTCTAAATCGATGTTTGAGATATCTGAATCAATTTCATGATAGAATACTGTGTGAAGAATTCTGCATTGACCATAAGTGATTGGAGTGAATACATTCAATTTGAATAATTCACGGACTAAATTTGAGGATGAAATGAAATAACGAGCTGGGCGCCATCTACCATCTTTATATTCTTTATCGAATGTATCAGCTTTAACTTGACCTAAATGCTTAATGTAATATGTGCTGAATGGAGTTTTCTCTTCAATGAAGTAATGATTTTCATAAACGTTGAACGTATGAGTTCGATTTGGTTTTGCATCTTTGATTCCCATGAATGATTTGAATTTACCGTTTGAGCATGAACGAACGGTCTTCTTTTTGTTGTGCTTATCGTCTTCATTGATGTAAATCAATTTAATGTGAATATTGAATTCTTCACAAATGGAATTGATTGATGACTGAGATAAATATCTGTTATTAATTCTTAATCTCATGAGATTCAAATCGTTTTCACTATAGCATCCAGTTTGTTTAAGTGCATAAATGAA
>CAZSGT010000438.1:0-2436 GCA_964606215.1 uncultured Lachnospiraceae bacterium | reverse complement strand
TCATAGGTCTCTTGATTGAGCAGGCTGCTTAATGAAATCTTTTCCCCATATTTATTAATTCCATTTGCCTCTATGCCGGAAAGGGAAATATATCCATTAGGTAATAAGCGTTCCAAGATATTAAAATAAATATAATCATCCCTGCCCTTTTGCCATCCGATATCTTCTCCAAAGACAAAGAAACAATCTCTCATATTTATCTGATATTCCTTTAATACGGCATACCACACATCTCTTTTTGTTAAAATATGACCACCTGTATATTCTCATAGTATTTTAAATACCTTATCTACCTTCTCCCAACTTAAATTATGAATTTCTTTCGTAAGCCAAGTTAAATCCCATATATCCTTATCTGAAGAAAACATAACCATTTTCGGCGTCTGATAGTTTTTTCTCCTTAAGTTTTCCGTTGCTTCACCCAAAAGAAAAAAATAGAACTGCCACTTCTGTCCCCCACTAAATTCAATGCGTTCTAATGAATGCTGTATTTTAGTCGGTCTGTTCTCTGAGGATACCTGAACAATGATTTTATGTTCGATATCTATTAAGTCATATCCTCTCTGATTGGGGTGAGCATAGTTTGCGTTCTCCAAATGATAATCAAATATGCAGTTTAAAATATCTCTGATCAGATTCTCAAGAATCTGATTGATGGGATCATCATTTACGGCATTCCTATATTCAACCTTTACACGGATATCAACTAATTTTTCATCTATATCATGTGATTGCTTTTCCCTTTTCACTTGATTGTTCCTTCCTATTGCTTTTCCATCAGCAATTACAGATATTCTTTCTGTAAATTTAAGCAAAAGGAACCTGGGAAATCCATATTCCAAACATATATTTGCATAAAATATCTAATTACATAATATCATATTAGTTACAACTATGCCATCAATATATTAAAAAAAGCTTCTGATTTCAATACAAATACAGATCAATGCCCGCCTGCAACGGCAAGGAAAGTATCACTGTGTAAAAAAGCAGGGATTTTTTGTTCTCTTCCTTCTTACATAAATCTGGTCTTTTATCCTGCAAGTCTTCAGAAAAAGATCATTGTCATTGCCAGGAATGGCGAAAATGTGGCAAAATCCCAGAACAGCCTAATCGCACTGCTGGCAGAGCTTCTTTCCAAATCAGATGCCGCAGAAAAGAAAAAGATTTTATCCATAGGATATGGAATGATAATGACTGAGGAATGAAAAGGAAGATTAGTCATGTCCCTCTTATCTCAAGTTAATGCCAAGTGCTTTATAAATCTTT
Source organism: uncultured Lachnospiraceae bacterium (assembly GCA_964606215.1). Lineage (GTDB taxonomy): Bacteria > Bacillota > Clostridia > Lachnospirales > Lachnospiraceae > CAZSGT01. The sequence continues at coordinate 1,167 of CAZSGT010000438.1, read as the reverse complement.
GTCCTCCTGCGATCTTTAATCCTTAACATATTCCTTACAGAGTGCAGCAGGGCAGTTTTTGCTTTCCAGCATTGGTGCGTTGTGGTATAATGTGTAAAATGCTTTATACATAACAAGAAAAGGCACTTGTGCCTTCTGACAAAAAACAGAAAGGAAAAATATTTATGGAAAACAACAGACCCAGAGGACGTGAGAGAAATGTGACCGGTCCCGGCAAAACCGTACAAAAGCGAGGAGAGGGTCTGGGCACAGGACCAGTAGGCAACGCTGGCGGCTACCGGGAACGTGGTCAGAAGCAGCCTTCCGCCACGCGGAGCACTGGGACGCGAGGCGCCGGCACACGAAGCGGGCTCGGCATGAAACTGATCGTCCTTTTGTTTGTGTTGCTGCTGGGCGGCGGGGGAGGACTGAATGCACTATTGGGCGGCCAATCGGACAGCCAGACGTCTTCTTCCGGCCAGCAGCAGGTTCAGAACATCGGTAGTACAGGAAGCATAAACCTGGCTCAGCTGCTGGGTGGTCTGGGCGGCGGAAGCGTCTCCACCGGATGGCAGGGAGAAGCTAACACCGGACGGCTGAATACATCCGTAGCTTCCGGTTCCCGGGAAAAATATACCAAGCTGCTGGGCGACGGCAAAGACACTGTCACCATCATGGTTTATATGTGCGGTACAGATCTGGAGTCCCGCAATGGTATGGGCACCGCCGACCTTCAGGAGATGCTGAACGCCCGGCTGGGCAGCAATATCAATCTCCTGATTTACACCGGTGGCTGCAAGGCCTGGAAAAACAATCAAATCAGCAGCTCATCCAACCAGATCTGGCAGATAAAAGACGGCAAGCTGATCAATCTGCAAAAAGATCTGGGCAGCGTTTCCATGACAAATCCCGATACTTTGTCCGGGTATGTGAAGTGGTGCGCAGAAAACTATCCTGCCAGCCGGTATGAGCTGATTCTCTGGGATCACGGCGGCGGCTCTGTCAGCGGCTACGGCTATGACGAAAAGTTCGCCTCCAGCGGCTCTATGAGCCTGGCGGGTCTGAATTCCGCCCTCAGGGACGCAGGGGTAAAGTTTGACTTCATCGGCTTTGACGCCTGCCTCATGGCTACGGTGGAGACGGCGCTGACGATGTCCCAGTACGCCGATTATCTCATCGCTTCAGAGG
>CAZSGT010000437.1:0-2448 GCA_964606215.1 uncultured Lachnospiraceae bacterium | reverse complement strand
ACAACTTTATCTATCTGTTTATTGTCAGTGGTATGTTTGTTCCAGTTGCTATTTTGATGATGCCGCTGGCAAAGGAGACGGCAGAGCATGGGCTGGCAAACTGGTTTGGGGTCATACTCCTGTATGTGGTATTTTATATGCCTATGAATATCATGCTGTACTCTGGATACCTTGTAAACATTCCGTTTGCGTTGGAGGAGGCGGCGAGAGTGGACGGTGCGTCTACGTGGAGAACTTACTGGAAAGTCATTTTCCCGCTTATGCGCCCCATGCATGCTACCGTTGCCGTTATTACCTCCCTGGCGGTGTGGAATGATGTGATGACCCCGCTGGTAATCATGGCGGGTTCCGGCGTCAATACATTGCCGTTGGCGCAGATGAATTTCCAGTCACAGTTTGGAACGAATTATAACCTTGCATTTGCATCCTATCTGCTGGCATTGATTCCGATTCTTATTTTCTATCTGATTTGCCAGAGACAGATTATCAATGGTGTCGTAAATGGTGCGGTAAAATAATAATAATCCAAATGAGAGGTATGATATGGCGATTATTTACAATGCAGAGAAACAGATTTTCAGTTTACACACAACAAATACAACGTATCAGATGAAGGTGGATTCATTAGGGTATCTGCTGCACCTTTATTATGGAAAAAAGGTGCAGCAGGACATGGATTATCTGCTGACATATTTTGACAGAGGGTTTTCTGGCAATCCGGCAGAGATGGCGGACCGACGAGATTATTCGCTGGATACCCTTCCGCAGGAGTATCCCCATCTTGGAACCGGGGACAACCGAAACCACGCGCTGATTATTGAAAATGCAGACGGCAGCCAGTGGTGCGATTTGCGGTATGTATCCCATGAAATTTCCAGGGGGAAATATAAACTGGAGGGACTTCCGGCTGTGTATGCCTCAGAGGAGGAAGCACAGACCCTTTCGATACAGCTGAAAGATTCCGTGAGCGGCGTCTGCGTGGAGCTTTTGTATGGTGTTCTTGAACAGGAAGATATCATAACGAGAAGTGTTGTCATTACCAACCAGGGTCCGCAGCCGGTCTTTGTGGAAAAGGCGGCGTCTGCCTGTCTGGATTTTCTTACAGGGAAATACGAAAGTATTCATTTTTACGGAAGACATGCCATGGAGCGGAATATGGAGCGGATTCCCATTGCCCATGGAGGTGTGGTGATTGGAAGCCGGAGAGGAGCTTCCAGCCACCAGCATAATCCGGGAATGATTCTTGCTGTGCCGGAGGCTACTGAAGATTATGGAGACTGCTACGGTATGTTGTTTGTGTACAGCGGTAATTTTTTGTGTGAGGCGCAGAGAGACCAGTTTGAACAGACCAGAGTGATTATGGGACTGCAAAGCGAGCAGTTCCGCTATCCGTTACAAAACGGAGAATCGCTCACCGTGCCGGAGACCATTCTTTGTTTTTCCGGGGAAGGGCTGTCCGGTCTGTCCCTCAGATATCACCAATGTATCCGGAAACATGTCTGCCGTGGAAAATATGCCGGACAGGTACGACCGGTATTGTTAAACAGCTGGGAGGCGTCCTATTTTAATTTTCATGGAGATACCATTGTGGGACTGGCAAAGGAAGCCGCCGCACTGGGTATCGATATGGTGGTTATGGATGACGGCTGGTTTGGAAAACGGGACGATGATAATTCGGGACTGGGTGACTGGAAGGTAAACGAAGAGAAACTGGGATGTTCCCTGGGTGAACTGGTGCGCCGTGTACAGGAGCACAATGTGAAGTTCGGTATCTGGATTGAGCCGGAGATGGTTTCGGAGGATAGCGACTTGTATAGAGAGCATCCGGATTATGTCATGCAGCTTCCGGGAAGAAAACCCATTCGCGCCCGCAACCAGCTGGTGCTGGACTTTTCCAGAAAAGAAGTCCGGGACTGTATATTTCAGCAGATTTGTGATGTGTTGGACAGTGGGGATATCCAGTATGTAAAATGGGATATGAACCGCAGTTTGACCGAGTTGTATTCTGTGGACAACGTTCCGGGACGTGTGGCATATGATTATGTACTGGGCGTCTATGACTTTTTGGAACAGCTATTGAACCGGTATCCGAAACTGCTGGTGGAGGGCTGCAGCGGTGGCGGCGGAAGATTTGATGCGGGCATGCTCTATTATGCGCCGCAGATTTGGTGTAGTGACAATACCGATGCCGTGGACCGGCTGCGGATTCAATATGGGACATCCTTCTTTTATCCAGTGTCTACTGTGGGTTCTCATGTTTCTGCAGTGCCCAATCATCAGACTGGCCGCAGTGTAAGCCTGCATACCAGGGGAATTGTTGCTATGGCAGGAACCTTTGGCTTTGAGTTGGACCCTGCCAAACTGACAGAAGAAGAAAAAGAAGAAATCCGCGGGCAGATTGTGACTTATAAAAAATATGCCGGTTTGATACAAAATGGTGACTATTAT
>CAZSGT010000436.1:0-2449 GCA_964606215.1 uncultured Lachnospiraceae bacterium | reverse complement strand
CCGGCAATTTACTGCAAAAGATTGGACTTAATGAAGAAGTCCCCTCTTTTTCAACAGCCCGCGCTCAATCACAGAAAAAATACATTTATCAATGACGATACCCACCAAAACAATTACTAACATAACTAACATAACCTGATTGATATCCGCCAAATCCCTTCCGGTAATCAACGTTTGTCCCAGACCGATGGAGGTGGTCATTACCTCGCCAGCCATCAGCGCACGCCATGCAAAGGACCATCCCTGCTTCAGCCCGGACACCATCTCCGGAAGACTGGCAGGAAACATGACATAGACATACATCTGCCGTTTAGATGCTCCCATGGTTTTTGCCGCTTTAATATAAATAGGCATGATATTTTTTATGGCATTATCCACAGAAATTGCAATACCAAATGCGGAACCCATAATCACCACGAACAAAATTGCCTGTGTGGAAAGACCGAACCATAAAATGGAAAACGGCACCCAGCACACACTGGGCAATGTCTGTACTCCCAGAACCAGCGGTTTTAAATTCTTCTGCAAAAAACCAAAATGATTCATCAAAAGCCCCAGTGCCACACCGATTACCACTGCAATGGCAAAACCAGCAAGCCCACGCAAAAGCGAATTTCCAAGTGCCTTCGGCAGCGTACCGTCGCCACACAGGCTGACAAACCGTTCCCAGACTCCTACCGGCGAAGGCACTGCATAGGGCTTACACCAGGCAAACACATCCACACTCAGATAATAAAATCCCTGCCACAATCCGATAAGCGCTATCAAAAAAATAATCATCTCTATCCTCCAACTCTCCAAACATGCCGCCATACAAAGGCGGATACATGCATGTCAATGATACAGTACACTAGCCCCGGACAATGTCTAAAATCTTATGACGCAGGTCTACAAACTCGGTAGAGTAGACCTGTCTTGGCCGCTCCAGTTCAATGGGGATAATGCCTGCCACCTTCCCATTTTCCGGGGACAGGGCAACCACACGGTCTGCCAGATACACTGCCTCCTCTACACTGTGGGTAATGAACAAAATCGTTTTTCCCGTCTCCATCCAGATTCGCTGTAACTCTTCCCGCAGACGGTTCGAGGTCTGCTTATCCAGTGCCGAAAACGGCTCGTCCATCAAGAGAATTTTGGAATCCAGTGTCAAAGCCCTGGCAAGTGCCACTCTCTGACGCATTCCACCGGAAATCTCATGAATTAAGTAGTTCTTGTAATCGGCAAGGTGCACCATATCCAGATAATGCTGCGCTTTTTCCTCCTGCTCTGCCTCCGGCACTCCTGCCAGCTTCATACCAAATTTCACGTTATCAATGACATTCAGCCAGGGATATAGTCCATGCTCCTGAAACATAACCACCCGGTCTGCTCCCGGTTCCGTAATCAGCTCCCCATCCAGCGTAATTTTTCCGCTGGTGGGTTTTTCCAGCCCCGCCACAAGGTTTAACAGCGTGCTCTTTCCACAACCGGACGCACCTACGATACAGACAAATTCGCCATTCTCTATGGTTAAATCAATTTCGTGTAAGGTAGATTCCTCGCTATTTTCAAACTTCTTACTCAAACCTTCAATAACCAAACTCATGCTATTTGTCCTTTCTGCTAAACAAATCGTCTCCCGGAAGTTCCTCGATAAATTTCTGCTCCTTACTGATGTCCGCAAACTTCCGGACTGACTCCTCACTGTAATCTGCAGTTACCACAATTCGCTGAAATGCTTCCTTTATAATCTCATCGCTGAGGGACTTACCTGTAGCTTCATCCAGTTCTTTATTAATTTTTGCCAGGGCACTCTCTGTATCCTCATTGATTGTCACCGTAGCCGCCTTGTGAACCTCTAAGAATTTCTCCACAATATCCGGATGCTCTTCCTGAAATTCTTTCCGCACAACCACAACTGCCACATCGTAATCTCCGTTCAGATACAGTTTATCATAATCGTAAACCAGCTCTGCACCGCCGTCTAACAATGTTGCTCCCCAGGGTTCCGGAACCAGCGCCGCATCAATATCTCCGCGTTCCATGGTATTTGCCACATCTGCATTTGCCACTGCGGATACCGTTACATCCCCACCATCTGAAACCGGCTTCAATCCATTTTCAGATAACAGCTGCAATAATATCAAATGCTGGGTATTTCCAATCTGTGGAATCGCTACTACTTTTCCCTTCAAATCTTCAATAGAAGAAATGTCAGAGCCTTTCTTCTTCACCAGAACCGAACCACCTTTTGTTGCGCCCGCAAGAATCCCCACGTCTCCTTTGGATTTTACGTTTGCACTGACTGCCGGTACCGGTCCGATATATCCGATATCAATATCACCGGAGAATAACGCCTCCACCTCTGCAGGACCTGCATTAAACGCCGTCCACTTTACCTTCGCTGTATCTCCAACCACATCTTCCATGCTTCCCTCTGATTTTATCAGTAACGCCTGTGCATGGGTAA
>CAZSGT010000435.1:0-2453 GCA_964606215.1 uncultured Lachnospiraceae bacterium | reverse complement strand
GAGGCAGGACGAACGCAGATTTATTCACCTGAGGATTTTATCCGATTTATGGAGACGGAGGAATAGCACATTAACCCCATAAACACTAATAGATACAGTGTTTATGGGACTTTTTTTGCTTTTTGAAGAAAAAGCAATTGATAGAAACCGCAAAGAAAAAACATATGGAAGGAATACACTTTGTCGCATGCTCGTAATGTGGTTTATAAACCATATCGAAATTTCGGTAGTCAACAGGGTCCTGCACAAAGGGGATGTCCATGTCTACTCAAGAGATGATATACAGGGGCTTTGTGATGCAAGCGGTCTGAAGCTGGCTTTGTATGAAGTGAAGAAAGGGTTCCGGCTGCATTGTGTTGTCAGAAAACCGCTTTGATTCCCCTTGCGGTCAGGGTAAATGAAACATAACACAAAAAAGAATAATGATTTGTCTTTGAAAATAAAAAGTATGCTTTAAAAGCATAAACAGATATTTAATATAAGTATTTGTTATTGCTAAAACACAATGCTATACTAAACTTACAAATAATAAAAGATGGGAATGGAAGTGAAGAAACAGATGAACAGCAATCAAAAAAAAGAACGTACAATTCAGAATATGAAGGATGCCGGATGTAGTCAGGATACAATTAACCGCTTTTTAATCTGTTATCAGGCAGGTGACATAACAGGGGAATTAAAGGTTCTTTCAAATCACAGGCAGATTTTATTGGATGAGGTTCATAAAGGGCAGAAGGAAATTGACTGTCTGGATTATCTGGTTTATCAGATTGAAAAAGGATTGGAGTGATAAGGATGAAGAAAAGGTATAATAAAATTGGATTGTCAGCATTGTTTGTGGTCAGTATACTTTTGGGACTGACAAATATGTCTGCCGTGGTAACACAGGCAAAGACCGAGGATTCGTCTGTGTTGGTTAAAGCGAAAATTGGTTCCAAAAAAATAAATAAAATCACCTATACCATGAAAAAAGGCACCAGCAAAAAAATCCGTCTTTCGATTACACCAAAGAAATCAAATGTGAAGACCAGATACCGGTCAAGTAAAAAGAGTATTGTGTCCGTAAGCAAAACAGGAGTATTGAGAGCAAAAAAAGCGGGAACAGTGAAGATAACAATTAAAGTGAAGGGAAAAGAAAATCTTCAAAAGAAGATTTGGTTTAAGGTGAAAGTTGTGAAAGAGAATACTTCCAATAAAAAGAATGAAATTCCTGTTACACTTGTGGTTGACGGGAAAAAATTTGCAGCTGAATTTTATGATAATCCTACAGCGAGGGAGCTGGTAAAGAAGATGCCGATGACGCTTTCTATGAAAGAATTAAATGGAAATGAAAAGTATTATTATTTTGATTCGGAATTTCCCACAGAAGAAATATCGCCAAAACAAATTCAGGCGGGGGATATTAAGCTGTATGGGAGCGATTGTTTGGTGACGTTTTATAAAGCGCATGCCACATCATATCAATATACATCCGTAGGTTATGTGGAAGATGCATCTGGTTTTGCAGAAGCAGTCGGAAATGGAAACGTAAAAATTACATTTCAAAAAAAGTAAAACCGGACTTTGTGTTGATGGAAAAACAACGTGAGGGGATGAGGAAAAATGACAGGTTTTTTGAAAAAGCATAAGTGGGCAAAGGTGGGAGTGATTTTATTGGGTATTATTTTGATTTTGTTATTGGCTGTCCTTTGCTTTTTAAAATTATGGCCAGCCTTTGGAGGTAAGGCTTCCAAAGAGGATAGACAGGACTATGAAAACAGGGCAGAAAACTATCACGATGGAAAATTTTACAATGATGGAGATTTTCAGATTGTTAGAAATACGGAGCAGACAGATGAACGTATCATGTCCACAAGGGCAACGAAACCGGAGAATGAGCTTCCGGTGGCAACGCCATCCTATGATAAAAAATTATCAGAAGATGAGGTGCGGGTTACCTGGTTTGGACATTCTTCCATTCTCCTTCAAATGCATGGAATGAATATCCTGATTGACCCGGTATTCAGTGAGCGGAGTTCCCCGGTATCCTTTGCAGGAAATAAGAGGTTTTCCCATGCGCCAATAGAGATAGAGGACTTGCCAGCCATTGATTTGTTAGTACTGTCTCACGACCATTATGATCATCTGGACTACAACGTGATAAAAGAAATCGATATGAAGGTAGATAGGTATATTGTGCCGCTGGGAGTAGAAAATCATCTGGAACGCTGGGGTGTGGATGAAAAGAAAATCCAGAATATGGCATGGTGGGAGGAAAAGACAGTAAATGGTCTTACGATTGGCTGCACACCGGCAAGACATTACTCTGGCAGAAGTCTGGATGACCAGTTTGCAACACTTTGGGCATCCTGGGTATTTCAGGATGAATACCATAAAGTGTTTGAGAGCGGTGATAGCGGATATGGTGAACAGTATGAGAAGATTCATGATAAATATGGAGATTTTGATTTTGT
>CAZSGT010000434.1:0-2460 GCA_964606215.1 uncultured Lachnospiraceae bacterium | reverse complement strand
TTAATATCTAATTGTTTAAATGATTTTAAATATGGTGCTAATTTATCGTTACCATGCCGTCATGCAACACCTTATCGATGGAGACTTTTTCTCCGGGCAACAAAAAGATACCGTTGACACGGGAAGTACCGACCTTGATATTGTGTCCCCGGTTTCCTCCGGCGGCAAAGGTGGTCGTATACTCGCCAATCACGGTTTTTATTTTCTTTAAATCTTCCACGGTCCACTCCGGTTCTATTTTTGCAGTCTTATATTCTCCGGAAAAATTCTCTCTGGATGGTGTTTCCAAAAAGGATTTCAAATCTGCGGCAATCTGTTCCTTATCTAATTCCCTGCCCTTACTGCCCTTTACAATCTTCCGCTGATTGTCCATAGTGGCGTTTTGCGCTTTTTTATAGCAAAGCTTATACAGGCTGTTGCAGAGTTTTGTCACTTTTTTTTCTTTGTAACTTAAAGACAGGTTGACATGGCATTTCTCCGGGTAAGCAGTGCCCATGGCGTAGGTGTACTGAACTTCTGTGGCGGTGTTTTTACCCTTGGAAACCAGCATCTCTACCACAGAATCCACATCTTCATAGGTATTTCCATTGGAATCCGTAAAAAACCAGGTAACTCCCAAATCGGTTACCGGATAACTGTAGGTTTTCTTATCCAGTAAAATCTCCAGTGTGCGGCTGGAAACCAGGTTGTAATCCTCCGTAATCAGTTCGGTTACCTCTTCCCTGGTCATACCGGATAAGTTTGTGTCTTCATAATACTGCCCCCCATAGACCTTTTCGGCATGAGCCAAACTAAGGTTTTCTTTATAGATTGCCTATCTGGTCTCTCTTGCCAAAGTTTCCTTATAATCGGAATACAAATACCATCCGGTACTCAACCCCAGTATTAACAAAATCATCAATAGCGTTCCAAGAAAAATTTTCTTTCCCATTTTCTCTCACATATCCTTTTCCTGACAGCAGGAAAATTCCTCCTGTTATCGTTTGTACTGCGGAGAGCCGGGAAGGTAACAGACTTTATGCTCTCCGGGTTAAATCTCTGCAATATTGATTAATGTCATCTCTTCTGCATTTTCTGCGTTTTCCAGACTCTGTGCCAATGCCGCCGCCGTATCCAGGGAGGTCAGACAGGTCACACCGGTCTCAATGGTGGTTCTGCGGATGACAAAACCATCTTTTTGTTTATCCGACAAATCCGGAATATCAATCACCAAATCAATCTGATGTTCCAACAGCAAATCCATCAGTGTGGGCGCTTCCTCGTGAATCCGGTTGACCGGAAACGCCAGAATCCCGTTGGCATTATACACCTTTGCCGTAGCTCTGGTGGCAAAAATATCATACCCCAGCTTTTTAAAGCGTCTGGCAATCTCAATAGACTCCTCTTTTTCGGCATCCTTGATAGACATAATCATTTTTTTATGTTTGGGCAGCTGTATGCCAGCGCCGAGAAAAGCTTTATATAACGCCTCGTTAAAGGTCGTACCGATACCGAGACATTCCCCGGTGGATTTCATTTCCGGACCCAGGCTGATTTCTGCTCCCCGCAGTTTTTCAAAGGAAAATACAGGCATCTTAATGGCAATGTAGGAAGCTTCCTCTGCCAGTCCGGGTGTATAGCCCAAATCCGTAATCTTTGCCCCAAGGATAACCCTGGATGCCAAATCTACAATAGGAATCCCGGTAACCTTGCTGATATATGGAACCGTGCGGCTGGAACGGGGATTTACTTCTATCACATATACCTGTTCATCCATGACAATAAACTGTATGTTAATCAAGCCGATGACATGGAGAGATTTCGCCAGTTTCCAGGTGTAGTCCACCAGCATATCCTTTGTTTTGTCTGATAATGACTGGGCGGGATATACGGAAATACTGTCGCCGGAATGAATCCCGGCGCGCTCAATATGCTCCATAATACCCGGAATTAAAATATTTTCTCCGTCGCAGACGGCGTCCACTTCTACCTCTTTTCCCATAAGGTACTTATCCACCAGAATCGGATGTTCCTGTACATGGCGGTTAATGACGCTCATAAAATTGCGGATATCTTCATCGGAAATCGCAATCTGCATACCAGCGCCGCCAAGAACGTAGGATGGGCGAACCAGAACCGGATAGCCCAGCTCTCCTGCAGCCTCCAGCGCCTCCTCGGTGGTAAATACGGTATGTCCCTTGGGACGTGGAATTTGACATTCCTCCAATATGGCGTCAAACAATTCCCTGTCCTCGGCAGCATCTACATTTTCTGCACTGGTACCAAGGATGGGAACGCCCATTTTCATCAAATCCTGGGTAAGCTTGATGGCGGTCTGTCCTCCAAACTGTACCACAGCTCCGTCTGGCTTTTCTAATCTTACAATACTCTCTACGTCCTCGGAAGTCAAGGGTTCAAAATAGAGTTTATCCGCAATATCAAAATCCGTGCTGACGGTCTCCGGATTGTTGTTGATGATAA
>CAZSGT010000433.1:0-2460 GCA_964606215.1 uncultured Lachnospiraceae bacterium | reverse complement strand
GCAGACGCACTGGTGAGACCAGTGGTGGCAGGGGTAATGGATGTTGCGGCGGCAGGTGCTGCCGGATATTCTCTGAAAAAAATAAAAAACGATGTGGAGGATACCAAAAAAATCCCGGTCATGGGAGTGATGGGTGCTTTTGTGTTTGCGACGCAGATGATAAATTTTACGATTCCGGGCACTGGTTCTTCCGGTCACATTTGCGGTGGAATGCTGTTAGCGGCGCTGTTGGGACCCTATGCCGGATTCCTGACGATGATTGGAATTCTGGTGGTGCAGTGCCTGCTGTTTGCGGACGGAGGGATTCTGGCACTGGGATGTAATATATGGAATATGGCATTTTATGGATGCTTTGTGGGAGGCGCATGTATCATGGGCACCATATGCCGGGAAAAGGTAAGCAAAAAACGGATTATGGCAGCCTCTGTGCTGGGGTGTGTGCTGTCTTTACAGTTCGGTGCGTTTTCGGTGGTATTGCAGACGCTGCTTTCCGGCATTACGGAGCTGCCCTTTAGTGTATTTGCTGGAATGATGCAGCCCATACATCTGGCAATCGGTGTGGTGGAAGGAGTTATCACTGGTTCTGTGCTAAGTTTTGTATGGGAGGCAAGACCGGAGTTGTTATGGGTCTACAGTGCAAAACAGGAGGGCGTGAAGGATGGACGGATGGGTAAAGGACAGACTATAGGGATTTTTCTCGTAACGGCACTGGTGCTTGGAGGTGGACTGTCCCTGTTGGCATCGGAAAATCCTGACGGTTTGGAATGGTCCGTGGCGAAGGTGGCAGGAGAAGTAGTGGGAACCGGAAAGAGTACAGTGAATACCGCCTTGGAGGGAATACAGAACCGTCTGTCTGTTATGGCGGACTATACTTTCGGAGGTTCAGACCATACCTGGGCGCTGGTGGCAGCAGGGCTGGCGGGGACGCTGGTTACACTTGCCGTGTGCGCGCTGATTGGGAAGTGCCTGTGCAAGCCAGGTGGAAATGTCTGTGAGAGTAAAAAATGAATGATATTTGTGATTGGAGGGAGAGACGGCTTGTTGGAACGTGGAATCGTGGAACTACGGAAGATGGAGGAGTCTGCCAGAGGCGACGGGATACTGAACCGCTGTCCCTGCCCGTGTAAAGTGCTGGTTACGGTGGCGGTGATTGGGGCAGGGGCGTCGGTGCCCAGACATCGGATAGACATTTCTTCACTGCTTTTATTGTATCCGGCAATTTTATTTTTGATATCGAAAGCCTCGGTGAAAGAATGTATTTGGAGAATCCGTCTGGTGATTCCTTTTTTGCTTTTTGTGGGTATTGCCAATCCGTTTTTGGACCGGGAGACTTTGTTTGTCCTTGGGGGACTGGAAATCAGCGGCGGCATGGTTTCTATGGTTACGTTGTTTGAAAAGGGATGCCTTGCGGTGCTGTCGGTGTATTTTTTGATGCTTACCACCACCATAGAGGAAATCTGCCGTTTTTTGCGGAAGCTCCATATTCCAAAGATACTGGTAATCGTGATTTTGTTAATATATCGTTACATTTACGTGTTGATGGAGGAGGCGCAGACCATGTATGATGCGTACACGCTGCGGGCGCCGGGGCAGAAAGGCATCCATTTCCGGGTGTGGGGAACCTTTGCGGGCCAGCTACTCCTGAGGAGCATGGACCGGGCGGTAGCTGTGTATGAGAGCATGTGTGTCAGAGGATTTGACGGAGAATTTCCGATGTAGTATGCTGAATAGGGAGGTGAAATCAGAATTTGACGAGGTGTCTAATGGGTAAAAAATTATCGGAAATGAGCATGGAAGAATTGTGGCAGTTGTTTCCTGTCTTTTTGACAGAACATAAAGATTGCTGGAAAGATTGGTATGCAGAGGAAGAAGTTTTGTTAAAGTCATTATTTGTTCCAACAGCGAGAATAAGCCATATAGGAAGTACAGCCATTGGTGCTATATGGGCAAAACCTATTATTGATATTCTTGTGGAACTGCCAGGAGAATGTAAATTACCGGATGTTAAAGATATATTAGCAGATAACGGTTATATTTGCATGAGCCAGAGTGACGACAGAATTTCATTCAATAAGGGATATACGGAAAATGGATTTGCCGATAGGGTTTTTCATTTGCATTTAAGATATGTTGGAGATAATGATGAGTTATATTTTCGGGATTATCTCATGGAGCACAGGGAACTTGCTGACCAATATGAGAAAATGAAGTTAAAGCTCTGGAAAGAATATGAGCATAACAGAGACGCTTACACAGATGCAAAGACGGAGTTTGTAGGAAAGTGGACATCCAAAGCAAGAAAAATATATGACGGCAGATATTAACAATTAAAATATACAGAGGGTTCAAAATGCCAAGAGGAATTATTATTTTTGGTTCGGCCGGTGCTGACAAGACAACTTTGGGCAAGATGGTTGCCCGGCAACTAAATTATCCCTATTATGACATTGATGATTATAT
>CAZSGT010000432.1:0-2468 GCA_964606215.1 uncultured Lachnospiraceae bacterium | reverse complement strand
CTTCTCATGGCAGACAAAGCAGTTATCTCCACCAGAATCAAAACTGCTTGCCACCGGCCCGGATTTGCGCTATAATGGTAGTTGATGGCGATTACAGGCAGTATATGTGAACGTCATATTCTATTTGTAAAGAAGGACAGACAGCCAATGAAAAATGCAAGCAATGAACGAATCCGGGAGATTTTACAGAGCATTCAGAAGATTGACTATGTAGACCCGGGTGACATTCCAAATATTGATTTATACATGGACCAGGTTACCACTTTCATGGACCAACACCTGGCGTCATCCAAACGGTTTGAGGACGATAAGATTCTCACAAAAACCATGATTAACAACTACACCAAGAACAATCTGCTGCCACCGCCGGAGAAAAAGAAATACTCCAAAGAGCATATGCTTTTGCTGACGTTCATCTACTATTTTAAAAACTTTTTGTCCATCAGCGATATTCAGAGCATCCTGGGACCACTGTCCCAACGGTTTTTCGGCGAACAACAGGACATTACCCTGGAGCAGATTTACGACCAGGTTTTCAATACGCAGATTCACAGCATCAATGCCCAGGCAAAGGATTTAATTGATAAATGGAAACATGCACAGACCACGTTTTCCGATGTGAAAAATCCGGAAGACAAAGAATTTCTGGATATGTTTTCCTTTATCTGTATGTTGTGTTTTGATGTCTGGATGAAGAAAAATATCATAGAAAATATCATTGACGGAAACATCACTTCCCATTACGGAAAAAAACAAAATACTCCTCCCAAAAAAGAGGAAACCAAGAGGGAAGAAACCAAGAGTACCAAAAAAGAAGATGCGAAGAACGCCAAGAAAGAGGCGGCAAAAAACACAGCAAAAAAAGAATAGGTGAAGATACGCCAGAGAGATTTGCAGCAGAGCCCAAAGGTTCTGCTGCTGTTTTACTGTATAGGAAACTTCCTATGGAAGAAACGCCTTAAACCGCTCTACATCCGTATTGACAATCAGTTCCTCCGGGAAATCCACAATATCGATAATCTCCTGGGCATAATCAAACCGGGCAATATCGTACTCCACGTGGGCATCGCTTCCCAGCACAATGGAAACCCCCTGCTCCTTACAAAGGGTAAGCATGGTAATATCATTTTCCCTTGTATGGGAGCGATAGCTTCTGGGGCTCAGGGAATTATTATTTAACTCCAATAGCACATGATGCTCTTTGGCAGCCGCCACCAGCCTTTTATAGTCCACCGGAAACCTTCCGTCGTCCGGATGTCCGATAATATTTATCTTTTCATGCTTCATCGCCTCAATATAGGCGTTTGTATTCTGCTCCATGGAACCCGGTGTATAACAGGGCGTATGCATACTGGCAATGCCAAAATCCACATCCTGCAGGGAATGGGCATCCAAATCCACCTGCCCCTGGGCATCCATAATATTCAACTCCACCCCGAACAATACCTGTAAATCCCCATATTCCCGCTTTAACACACGCAAATTTTGAAAATAAAACTCATGGCAGCTGCCGGGCATCTTCGGTCCGTGCTCCGTAATCGCCAGAAGCTGCAATCCCTTTTCCCTGGCAGCTCCAATCATCTCCTTGATTGTCGAATACGCATGTCCACTTACAATCGTATGCGTATGGGTATCTAGCACATAGTTATATTTCATCTTCTTTCATCCCTCTTTTTACGTATTTTATAACAACAAACGCTGCCACGCTATGCGAGTCAGCTTATTGTAACGAAAATTAAGTAATTGGCAATCCTGCCTATTACTTAATTTTCACCGTACTTGTTCAGTTATTCTTACCAGCCAAAGGGTGAGTTAAAGAAATCATAGTAATCCTCATAGCCGTTTCCATAATCTCCATAATTCCCATTGTCTCCGCTATTCCCGTTATTTCCGCTATTTCCCTGGCTGCCACCGTTTCCATTCTGGCTGCTGTCGTCCTGGGTGGATACAGCATCTTTCTTATTGCCCAAAACAACGGTAATCTCCTTATCCTTGTATTCACCGCTGTCCAGTCTCTTAACCAGCAGTTTCACTGTCGTACCTGCCTTGCTGTAGCTTAACCGCTCCTCCAAAGCATCCGTCGTTATCGTTTCCTTACCATCATACTCTACAATAATATCTCCCCGCAGCAATCCTGCTTTCTCTGCCGGTGAACCTGCAGAAACCGCCCCCACATATACACCTGTCGGCATATTATAATACTGTGCATACTGTTCATCCACATTGGTAGGTTTAATGCCCAGATACGCCTGCTGGTCCTCTGGCACTGCCTCCCTGTCCACAATCTCCTGTATAATCGGTGTTGCCTTGGAAATCGGAATCGCAAAGCCCATTCCTTCTACTTCTGTAGAAGCATATTTTGCTGAGTTAATGCCGATAACCTCACCTTTGCTGTTTACCAATGCACCGCCGCTATTTCCCGGATTGATGGCTGCATCCGTCTGCCATAGTTTCATTGTGGCATCATC
>CAZSGT010000431.1:0-2478 GCA_964606215.1 uncultured Lachnospiraceae bacterium | reverse complement strand
CCCGCTTTCTGTCTGTCACCAGATACAGCTCCAATTGTTCTGCCTTGCAATTTCCCATATAAACCTCCATTCCGAAATGAAGAGAATTTCCTATAGAGTAACGAAGAGTTTCCTATACAGTAAAAACGTCCGGCTCCTGAGAGCCGGACTGTATTGTCCTTCCGTTACAATTGCTGGCCTGCAAAGCAAGACAGCATTTGTTTGCTCCCTACGACAGTATGAACTGACAGGTTCTAAGGGTCAGGTTTTAACCTTCTCAATGCGGTGCATCCCCCTGCAAAATCTTTTTATCATATGTATTTTTATTTTCCAATAATCTTAAATACGCCTTCTACACCTTTCTCCGGGCGGACAAACTTTGTCTCGAAATCAGCTACCTCCAGCGGACCGCCAAAGAAAAATCCCTGTGCCCTTCCGGATGTTCCCAGCTCAACCAGGACAGCATCGTCCTCTTCTACCTCGATTCCCAGGAAAATCACATCCTTGCCGGTATACTCAATCAGTGCACAAAGCTTCCGCAGATACTCCAAAGCCTCCTCGGACTGGAACGCATCCATGACAAAATCCATGGAAAGCTTCACCCGGTCAGCCGGCGCATCCAACAAGACTCTCACATCTGAGCCTCTGTCCCCATACTCGTCTATGTTAATCTTAAATCCTACCTCTCTAAGCTGTTGCAGCTTGTCACCCAAAGCGTCCCCGGCATCCAAAAATGCAGACTCCGGAAACTCCAGCTCCAAGTAATGTTTATCCACTCCAGCAGCATCGGCCATGGAAAGCATCCTCTCCACAAAATTATCCTCATAACTGTGGGTCTTAGAGAAGTTTATAGATACCGGAATCATCTGCATCCCAGTCTCTTTCCATTTCTTCATAATCTGCAGCACCTTGCCATAGACTACGAAATCTACCTCGCTTATCAATCCCATATCTTCCAATACATTGATAAACTCACCGGCAACACGGCTGCTGCCATCCTCTTCACGCCAAATAGCCAGCGCCTCGGCGCCCTGTTCCCGTTTCGTCTGGATATTGTATTTGGGCTGCAGCAAAATATCAATCCGGTTTTCTGCCAATGCCTTTGTGACTTCTTTTGCCTTTTCCCGGTCAATCTCCCTATCCATCCCCATATCATCCGTATAGACACTGCAAATAACTCCTTTATTGCCCATAACACGTTTTCTGGCAATATTGGCGTTATCCATGGCAGCATCAATATCTTTATCCTCGTCCTTTAAAATATATACGCCAGTAGACGGATAGATATTTCCTCCCGGGAACTGTGCTCTCTGCAGTGCGCTGAACTTCCCGTAACGTTCTCTCAGCATCTCCAAAATCTCTTTTTTGGACGGCGCCGCATAAATCTCTACAAAATTAATGGAAAACACCCTGCTGCCTAAAAGGATTCCGCTCCCTGCAGAAATCATTTCTCCGTACTGGCGCAGTAGTTCATTTCCCCGCTCAATATTAAAACGATCGTTTATGTATACAAAATTATTTAGCGCAGAATAAAGCACAGCATAACATTTTCCCGCTTCTCTCTGCTCCAAAATCGCCTTGCCCTCCTGGCGGAAGCCTTCCATATTTGCCAGCCCAGTGATTGTATCTGTAAGTTTCAAACCCACCACCTGGTTTTTGGATGCCTCAACCTCTTCTCGAAGCTCCCGCTCTCTTTCGGCATAAACCGTGGTATCATAAAATTCCACCTGACACACTTCATCGCCGTCCATATCTACAAACTTATTAATCCTCATATCTATGGAAATGGTTTTGCCATCATATGTATTTAAACGGCACTGAATATTCTCTGCCTTGCCGTTAGCTACCAGATTGGAAGGAATCGCTACAAATCTGTCCCGGTCCTCCGGATGTATCATCTGTACAAAATCATTATTTAACTTCTTCTTAAACTCCATCTTGGAGTATCCACTCAACCGAAATGCCGCATTGTTCATATTAATCACATCGGCACATTTATCCTTTTCCCATTTAAACTGGAGAAGACCTGTGCTCATTGTCTCATAAATAGACTGCAGAAAATATGTGTGGCGGGAAACCTCTGAATCCTTCTGTTCGTTCTGTGCACTATTTTTACCGCCATTTTTCGTATTGTTTGACATACATATTTACTCCTTTCGTTTTGCTATTTTCTGTCCCATCTTCACGGGAATTTCCTCTCCCCGGGAAGTCCTCCCGCATAGCTGTTTATCTAGCGAAAGAGTGTCCCGCTTCACTAAAACAATAATTGTGGAGCCTCCAAACTCAAACCGGCCCTTTTCTTCCCCTCTATACACTTCTCCCTCATCCTGGTAATTGCAGATACGCCCCACCATCATGGCTCCCACTTCCATCTGCACCAGACGGCCGAAGTGATTTGTCTCTATTAGCGCATACTCTCTGGTATTGCGGTGGTAAATCTTTACAACCTCACCAGCAATAGGATTCACTGTGTGCAACACACCAGGAATCCTGCGGGTA
>CAZSGT010000430.1:0-2486 GCA_964606215.1 uncultured Lachnospiraceae bacterium | reverse complement strand
TCTTTCCTCCATTCCAAACCTTTTGCACAGTAAAACCACAGGTTCCCGGCAAAAATTCCTGCCTGACAGGCAAGTATATTTTTTTAGTATTTCTCATACATATACCATATATTCCAAAGCTGACATTTTTAGAAATGAGGAATTCCTATGTGTTTTCAAAAAGCCTGCAAATATGGTATCGTGTGTTTCCTTATATTGCTGTTGCTCTTTCCCGAAGCCTGCATCTCCGGAGCAAAGCAGGGACTGCTTTTGTGGTTTCAAACCGTACTTCCCACCCTTTTCCCCTTCATGCTCCTGTCAAAATTAATGGTAACCCTGCACATGAGCACCAGCCTGTCCTGGTGGTTCTATCCCATCCTTCACCGTCTCTTTGGCTGCAGCAGGGAAGGATGCTATCCCATCATCATCGGAATGTTTTCTGGTTACCCGGTAGGCGCCGCCGCCGTTGCCGACTTAAAACGGCAGGATTTGATTTCCCAAAAAGAAGGAAATTTCCTGCTCTGCCTCTGCAACAATGCCAGTCCGATGTTTCTTTTAGAATTTACCGCCGCCTTTTGTCTCGGGCTTGCCTCCGGAAAAAAATACCTCTTCTTTTGCATCATCCTGTGCGGTGCGGTTATCAGCAGTCTTCTTGTACATAAATGGTTCCGGGACGTCTCTCATTTTCAGCCTCCCACTCCACCTGGGGACACCTCTTCCCATCCATCCAGACACTGCAATGTCCAAAACCCTAACACCCTTTCCCCGGACGACAACGGCGTAGCGGCACTACCCCGGAAAATCACCGCCGGAACCCTTTTACCCCTCCTTGACGAGACCATTATGAAAACACTGGAAATCCTGGTAAAAACCGGCGCATACATCATTATTTTCTCCCTGCTTGCAGGTGTGCTGCTCTCCATCCCGTTTCTGCCGTTACCCTTTCTTGCCACCTTTGGCGGCGTGCTGGAAATCACCTCCGGCAGCAGTATCCTGCATACCTGCATCAACGCCCCTCTCCTGCGTCTTATTATCATCAGCGGAATCACCGGATTCGGCGGCCTGTCCGCCACCGCCCAGACATTCAGTGTCATACATGGCTGTGGATTATCCGGAAAAACCTATGTCCTTTGCAAAATGTTAAACGGAATCCTCTGCGCCCTTCTCGCCTGGGTTTTCCATCCATTTCTGTTATGAACACTCTCTTTACCCTTCAACCCCTGGTGCTATACAAGATGAGCAACACATTTTGCCAGCCAGCTCATAGTAATAACGAGGGGATGCCCTGTAGACATCCCCTTTTTCACTAAACTGACCTGCAAAGCATGACAGCATTTGTTATTCCTTCTCTTTTGACTCCTGGTGCTTCGGACTTTCCTCCTCTGCCGTCTTCTCCTCGTACTGTTTTGCCGCCTCAAAAACACTTCCCTCAAAGTCACTGTCAATTCCATCTTTCTTCGGTTCTACTTTTGTAGAATCATCAGTTTTCCCAGCAAATTTGGATTCCTTTGACACAGCAGATTCCGTTTCTTTTGTCACAGCGGATTCCGATTCCTTCGTCACAGCGGATTCCGTTTTCTGCTCGGTCTCTGGAATCTCACCTTCATAAATAACAGGTTCTTCCTTTTCATCCTTCTGCGCCCCAGCATCTGCCTGATCCACAGGTTCTGTCTCTGTCTGCCCGGCTGCTTCCTGTCCGTTAGCCTCCTCACTGACATCTGTGGATTCCTCTCCCGTATCGTGCAGGGATTCCTTGTTTTCCTTTACGGTCTCCACAGTAGACTTGAGATAATTCATCAGTGAAGAATACTCGTTCTGGGCATGGTAAAGCGCCTGCTCTGTTACGCTCTGCACCATATCCAGCAATTCATCTGTATAAATAATAGCACCCTCGTAAATCTCCTGTGCCTGGGCGTTGGCGTTCCGGACAATCCGCTCCGCCTCCGCATTGGCATCCTGTATCATCTGGGTTGTATCCCGCTCTGCCTGCATCCGCACCGCTTCTGCCTGGGAAATCGCCTCCTGGACAATCACATGCTCCTGCACCATGGCATTATACTGCTCCATGGCGTCCTCCACAATGGTCTGTGCCTTCTCCTGTGCATCCCGGATAATCTCGTTGCGGTTGCGAAGCATCTTCCGGCATCGTTCCACCTCAATAGGTACCTTTCGCCGGAGCTCATCAATCAGCTCGTACATCTCATCTTTTGGCACAACAACATTGGTAGCGGAAAAAGCCTTTGGCTTACAATTTTCAACAAAGTCAAAAATCTCATCAATAGCAAGGTCAATCTTATTGGAATAATCAATACTATTGTCAAACTCTTTATCCATGTATCTCTCTCCTTCTGTTAGTTTTTATCTTGAATTTTTTCATATACTTTTTCTGCTATGCCTTGTGGTACCATCGAAGTAATATCTCCTCCATGTCTGGCAATCTCCTTTACCAGGCTGGAACTGATATACGAATACCCACTATCCGCCATGAGAAATACTGTATCCTGTCC
>CAZSGT010000429.1:0-2489 GCA_964606215.1 uncultured Lachnospiraceae bacterium | reverse complement strand
GGCATCAAATGGTATTGCCGTATTTGCATTCTTAATATCTTTTGATGCAAGTTTTTTCCAGTTTTTGTCATATTTAATAATACGAAACTCCGGCACATTCTTTTTTTGCTTTTCATTATTTTTCCCAAGCAGTACATAATATGCGTCAGAAGTAATATAAACGCCGCCCCAAAGTGGAAGCTCCAGTTTTATCTTTTTGCCGGACTTGTACTTGAAATTTTCCGTATATATTTCCGAATACAGATATTTCTCCTGATACTCTACCCGGTTATATGTTCCATTGGCATTATGATACAGGTAAGAATATTCCGTCATTCCGTAATTTCCGTTATATCTCTCCAAATCATCTGTATTCGTCTTTACGCCCTTGGATGAAATCGTCTCAAACTTCGCTGCGGCTTGTCCCGTGGCAGCGATTCCAAAAGATAACGCCGCTGCAAAAATCAATACTGCCGCGAACCTGGTTATTATTGTCTCTCTTATTTTTTTCTCCATTGCAATCTCCCCTTATTCTGAATGTTTTGATTTCATTGTACCACATTATTTTCATATCATAAAGAAAGAGTTGCGCTTGCGAAACTCTCCGAAGGGGTTTTTATCGAATAGGAAATTTGAATGAATTTCCTATTCGATAAAAACAGCGGCCTTCCCGGTCGCTGCATTTACAAATCTTTTGGTTTTTTGCGAATTTATTTGCCGCCTTCTTCCCTCTCATGCAGATATTTCTCTCTGGTGGCAAGTCCTCCACGAATATGACGCTCTGCCTTATTCACATCCAGAATCTGCCTTGCCTGACTGGCAAGAGATGGATTAATATGGACCAGCCGTTCTGTCACATCCTTATGTATGGTTGTGATTATTTAGAGCGGTTCCGTCCGCTTCTCCTAAACCCAGGTCACCGAACAAATTCAGAAATATCTCTACGTTTCCCTCTTTGTCCACCTCAATCTTCTGAATAATACGTTTCAGTTGGGTGTTGGTCATCTCACGAACATTTGTAATGTCCTCAATTTCCTTGAATGTATCATTTAAAACACTTTCAAGCTGCTCTCCCTTGGTCAGGTAATAAGATACCATATTCAATTCGTTTTCCAAACGTTCTATTTCTTTTCTGGAACCTCCGATTTTATCATTTAACTCCTGTCTGGAAATCAAATCATCTGTGTACATATCCATGTATTTCTGTCTGGCTTTTGTCAGCTTGTTTAACTGGCTTTTCAGTTCTTTTTCATATTCCAGATTTTCGTCCTTTGCCTTATAAGTACGCTGAAATTCTCCCACTACATACGGAATCACCTTTTTCCTCTGACTGAGGATATGATGAAAATATTCCTGTAAAACATCAATTAGCTCGTCCTCATCAACAGTAATTGCGTCAGGGCAGCTGTCCGCTCCTTTTCCGTTGTGTCCGGAGCATACCCAGCGGATATAAGTATTTTTGTAGGTGCGCACTGTTCTGCGGAAAGACCAGCCGCATTCCCTGCAACGGATTAATGTAGAAAAAAGATGTTTGTTGCTCTGGCGCTCTCTGTTCATATTAAAGGATGTATGCCTGCTATGAAGAAGCTTTTGTGCTTTTTCAAAATCCGTCAGCTCAACAATTTTCAAATCAGGGCGTTCTACCACCATCCACTCTGTTTCGTCCTTGTCCTTTCGCTTTCCGGTAAGGAAATCTTCTACTTCCTGCTTGCCATTGATTATTTTACCTGTATAGAGCTCGTTGGTCAAAATCCGGCAGACGGCATTCTGGCTCCACTTACAATTTCGTTTTGTCCTTAATCCTCTCTCATTAAGCATATTTGCAATTTTAGCTGCACCATAGCCTTCCTGCAGATACCATTTGTAAATCTGTTTAATCACTTCCGCTTCCTGCTTGTTAATTTCCAAATGAAAATAGTCGCCTATGGTTTTATCATAGCCATAGACTATATTTGGAACCCGTCCTTTTTCTGCATTCATTTTTTTGCCAAATTTCACCCGTTTGGAAGTATTGGCACTCTCTTCCTGTGCCAATGCTCCAAAAATGGTCAGGACAAATTCACTGTTTCCCATGCTGGTCATGTTGGCAGTGAGGAATTGCGTTTCAATACCCAGGGCTTTCAGTTTGCGAATGTTCTGAAGCAAGTCCACTGTATTTCTGGCAAAACGAGAAATGTCCTTTACCACAACCAAATCAAATAAACCATGTTGTGCGTCGGACATCATACGGAGAAATTCTTTGCGGTTTTTAATTTTTGTGCCGGAAATGCCCTCATCCGCATAAAGCCGTACAAGGTTGTCCCCGGTTCGCTGTGTATATTCAGAAAAGAAAGCTTTTTGAGCTTCCAGGCTATTAAGCTGGTCCTCTTTATCGGTGGAAACACGACAGTATGCGGCAATGTTCACGCCCATCAACCTTTCTGTTATTTATAAGGTCGCAGAAATCATATGATTCCAGCGTTCTCGGTTTGCTCTTCCTTCAGTCCATTTATTTCATTATTGCAATTCGA
>CAZSGT010000428.1:0-2490 GCA_964606215.1 uncultured Lachnospiraceae bacterium | reverse complement strand
CGGCTGATATCGGCAGTTGCTATAAGATCGGCAGTACCAATAGGCTCGTCTTTATACATAGCGGTAACACGACCCACCGTCTGTCCCTTTTGTATAGGTGCCTGAAGCTCATCGGCATCAGTCGTCCAGCTAAGCGATATTTCTTTTGAAACATCGGTATCTGTGGGCAGAAAAACGCTGAGCGTGTCCTTTGACACAAGTGTCACATAATCAATGCCGGTGGCAAGCGTGACGGGTATCTCGCAGACTGTCTTGTCGGGAGACAGCACCTCAAGATATTCAAAGGATTCAAAAGCCCATTCCAAAAGTTTTTTAGCGTTGGTATAGGAATGTATAGTACCGTCGTCTGTGCTGTCGGCGTCCATTACTACCGCAAGATATGTCAGATCTCCATCGGATGCAGTGGTCACGACACAGTAGCCGCCCTCAAATGTGCTGCCTGCGTTCATGCCTCTCGCTTTCTTGTAGTAATAGTCCTTTTCATAATATAAAGACAAAAGACAGTTGCGGTTGTACAGCGTGCGCGCCTGAGAGGTATTTGTAGCGTTTACCGTCCATTTAAGCGCTGAAGCAAAGTCCATAAAACCGTCCAGAGAATAAGCATAAAGCGCGATAGTGCAGGTGTCGCGGGCAGTGGTCACCATGTTTTCATTGTGTATGCCCGTAGGATTTGTGTACTTGGTATCGTGAGCGCCCAGCTCTGCCGCCTTGGCATTCATCTTCTGAACAAAAGCATTCGCAGAGCCTGAGGCTGTGTACGCCAGCGCATACGCTGCGTCGTTTGCTCCGTTGACGAGAGTGGCACCTAAAAGATCTCTTATGGCAACACTTTCACCCGTACGGAGACCGATATTGTTGCCTGTCACTTCGCTGAGCATGTCCGCCGTAATAGTGACATTCTCATCAAGCCGCTCTCCGAGAGCTTCAAGAGCAACTATACCTGTCATTATCTTTACGGTTGATGTAGGATAAACAGGCTCATCGCCCTGATAGGAAAAAACTGCTCTTTTGTTATCAATATTGTAAACATATGCGCTTTTAGCGTATGACACCGCAGGCTCGTCTGCGGCGTTCACGGTAAGCGCAAGTGTAAAAGCCGAGCACACAACAGTGACGGCAGCAAGGAACATTGAAATTATTTTTTTCATATCTGTATTTTATGTATTTATATTTTATCCGCCGTACATATCTCCGAAAAAGTTCATGGCGGCTGTAATATCGCGTTTTATCTGATCTCTCAGCTCTTCAACGCCGTTAAACTTTTTTTCATTGCGTATAAGACGGTAAAAATCTACCTTTATGGCTTTGCCGTAAAGAATTCCGCTGTAATCTATAATATGAGTTTCGCAGTTTACGCGGCCGTCATCGCTGACGGTAGGGCGTGTGCCTATATTGGCAACTCCGAGAAAAAGATCCTCCCCCACACTTACGGTGCAGGCGTAGATACCCGGTCTTGGGATAATATGCCCTGCGGGAAAATCCTGATTTATGGTAGGTATGCCTATGCGCCTGCCAAGCTGCTTGCCTCGCACAACAGGAAAGCATATGGAAAACGGATGTCCTGTCATGTCGTAGACAGCGTCCATATCTCCCTCGATTATGTGCTCTCTCAAAGCGCTGGAGGAGATAATATGCCCCTTTCTGAAAACAGGCTGCTGGATAAGGCATTCACCGCCGCACTCTTTCATAAGTTCGGCAAGCAGCGGTGCGTCACCTGTACCGCCGCGCCCGAAACGAAAGTTGAAGCCGCAAACGGCAACAGCGACTTTCAGGCGCCCGGTCAGATAGTCGTGCACAAAGCTGCGGCAGTCCCTGTCGCGAATAATCTCAAAGTCTTCAAAAACCGCGTAATCAAGACCGTACTCGGCAAAAAGCTGCAGCTTCGACTCCTTGTCGGTAATATAAGGTACTGCCGCCGAAGGCTTTGCCAGATAGGTAAAGGTCCATGCGGCGCTTGCGTCGGCAGCACCGTCCTTTACAGCATCGCGTGCAGCCTCGAACAGCTTCTGGTGACCGCGGTGTACGCCGTCAAAATTACCCAGTGCCGCTGCACATCGCGGCGGAAGCTGCTCAATAAGCCGACACTCCGGCTGTTTATAGATCTCCAGGGTGTTCTCCCGTCAGTCGAGACCGAGATAGGTCTTAACAAGCGCGCCCATCAGCTCGTCGCGGTCAATGCGGCAAATAAGGGCTCTTGCACTCTTATGGTTCGTTATATATGTGGGGTCTTCCGAGATGATGTATCCCACAAGCTGGTTGATAGGGTCATACCCCTTCTCTCTCAGCGCCTGGTAAACTGCGCCGAGGATCTGTCTCATCTCCTGGTCTCTGTCGTCGTGCAGAGAAAATGTCTGCGTTTTAGCATGCGGCTGTTCACTCATTTTCTTAGGTCCTTTCGTTATCAGTTCTTGTAGTCGGGATATGTGTCGGATATGGACGACAGATCATAATGAGTTGTTTGATATACAAAATAGTTCAGCCAGTTTGAAA
>CAZSGT010000427.1:0-2501 GCA_964606215.1 uncultured Lachnospiraceae bacterium | reverse complement strand
GCATTAACCTTTTACAAGGTCAGCCGTCACTATTGCAGTAGTGGCGGCTATTTTCGTTTCCCCTTGAATATCTGATAACACAGACTCACAAGGGCAACAATGAATATACAAAACTGAATCAGATCAGAATATGTAATCATTGGCAACGCCCCCCTTTCTTTCGTCTGGAGGGTTAGCCCCTCCGAAAAGGAGGGTAGCCGCCTGGCTCTATGGTTTCCCGTGTTCAAAGTATAGCACACGTTTTCTAATTCAGCAATACAATATATACTTGTTTTTATACAAAATTAAAATAAAAACTCCTATTCCGTTGAATAATCTCCTAATTTGTAATCTGTATTAGGAATTTGTCCAAGTGAATAGGAGTTTAAAATGGTTTTGGGAAGCGGTTTTATTTAAATTCTACAATATCATTTGGTGTACAGTTTATGATACGACAGAGTTTTTCAAGGGTCAGAAGTGTTATATTTTTATTCTTTTTCAGATTATCCAGTGTTTTATTGTCTATCCCTGCCTTTAACAGAGCGTATTGGGAAATTTCTTTTTGTTTCATGGTTGCCCATAGCGGATTGTAACTAATCATGTTAAACCTCATTTCTGCGCTATCTATTGCGCAAAACGAGTTTGCGTCAAGCATATATGTTTTTGCAAAGCCCAGACACAAATCTCGTGTGTAAAAAACTTGTTTTTCCCATTATTAACTCCCTAGCATGATGTTATGTAGATTATATCCAAAGGATGTGAAAATCCATATTGTGAATATATTCACAATATGGTATGATGGATGTGTAATTACGTGTGAAGGAGGAAGATTATGAAAAGGAAT
Organism: uncultured Lachnospiraceae bacterium; assembly: GCA_964606215.1. Lineage (GTDB taxonomy): Bacteria > Bacillota > Clostridia > Lachnospirales > Lachnospiraceae > CAZSGT01. The sequence goes on along the minus strand of CAZSGT010000427.1, from coordinate 1,678 downwards.
GCTTCAATGGTATATTGTAAGATGGTTAAGCGAAGTTTGGTGGGAATTTTGGTGACAGCTCTTGTGGTATCCTTGTTGTCTGGCGTAGGAATGATGTTTTCTGACAGGGCACAGGCGGCAGATGGCTCACAGGTGACTCTGCACAATCCGGTTTATGATAGCGGCGTGAGGGAAGTAGAGCCCGGCAGGGAGGATGCTGCAGGAAATATACATAACCCGGTGTATAATGCGGAAACCGATGAAACAATCTGGGACTGTGTATGGTTCGGAAACTACTGGCAGAATGATACCAATGGGGACGGAGTTGCAGATAAGAATGACGAGAAAGAACCTATTAAGTGGCGTGTGCTGTCGGTGGATGGGGATGACGTGTTTTTGTTGGCGGATAAAAATCTGGACGTGATGCCTTATAATACAGAATATAAGGATGTCACATGGGAGACATGCACGCTCCGCAGTTGGTTAAACGGTTATGGAAGCGCAAAGAATGATTGTGGCACGGACTATACCACCGACAACTTTATTGATAACGCCTTTTCCGTCGCAGAGTATGGGGCAATCAAAAATACAAATGTAGTCAACGAGAATAGCTTATATTATGGTTATGAGACGGAGAGTGGAAATAATACTACGGACAAGGTCTATCTATTATCCATCGCTGAGACCTCCAATCCAGCATATGGATTCTGTAATATATATAGTTTCTCCTATACTCGTATGGCATTGAATACGGCATATGCGGATGAAAAGGGGGCTTATACGAGTCCCAGCTGTGGAAGCGGTTTGTGGTGGTTGCGCTCGCCTGGTAGAGATAGTGGTCTTGCGGCGTGTATCGATAGCGGTGGCGTTACCCCCTATAGTAGTGGTCAGGTTAGCATTGATGGTTTTTTTGCCATTCGGCCTGCGTTGCATCTGACTCTTACCCCCACTATTTCTCTGTCCTATGCAGGGGCGGTTTGTAGTGATGGCACGGAGATTAAGCAGGGGGGAAGTGAACAGACATCTGCACCCACCAATCAACCATCACCCACTCCGACTTTGGGACCAACAAATGCACCAACAGCGGAACCTATTGTAAAACCCACAGCAGATGTCACAGAACGTCCAGTTTCTCCAACTAAATCGCCTGTGACCAACATGACAACACCCATTCCGGCACCCGGACAGGTGGTGAAGGATACTTCCTCCAAGGCATTTTACCAGATTATATCTGCAGGTGTGTCAGAAGGAGCAGTTTCCTATCTTCGCTCGGAAAACAATACGAAGAAAGCAAAAGTACCAGCGGTGATATACCATGATGGAAAGAAATATAAAGTAACATCCATTGCAGAGAAAGCCTTTGCAGGAAACAAGAAATTAAAAACGGTGATTATCGGCAAAAATGTAAAAGTGATTCAGAAAAAAGCTTTTGCGAAATGTAAGACTTTATCAAAAATTACGATAAAGTCCAAGGTTTTGGATAGGGTGGCAAAGAATGCCTTTAAGGGAACGAATAAAAAGCTAATTGTAAAGGTACCAAAGAAAAAGAAGGTAAGCTATCAAAAACTGTTTAAGGGAAAGGGAAATAAAAAATTGCAGGTAAAATAAAAAAAGCTTGCATTTTTCGACAATTTATGTTATAGTTATTCCAGACATAAGAAAAATACATAAAATACGAAAGATATTTCTGCCAGCACAT
>CAZSGT010000426.1:0-2506 GCA_964606215.1 uncultured Lachnospiraceae bacterium | reverse complement strand
ATAAATCAAGTAGAAGCCAAAGCCCCCCTGCCGGAGGTAGACGATTCCTTTAAGTTTACCCTCATAAGCAATATTGAAGAACAGGAATTAAAATCGGCCCTGGCTCTCATGGTGGAAGATATTACCCAGCAGGGCAACAAAATCAGCCGCCACATGGATATCCGGGACATGAAAAAATACCGGGAACTGATTCGGAATTTCATGAATGAGATTGTTGGAAACTCTCATAAATTCAGCAGGGAAAATTTTCTAGACAAACGGGGCAGACATCGCATCTATGGTATGATAAAATTAGTTGACAAGACATTAGATGATCTTGCCACAGAATTAGTCAAAGAGGAAAAGGACCATCTTGCCATATTGGGTAAGATTGACGAAATCCGTGGACTGCTGTTAGACATTTTGACATAGGTTCCATTGGTTTTCGCCGGTTGCCCACAGAAACAGAGAGGTGGAAATGTTAGATTTTAACCAGATTATCGGACATGAACGCATCAAGGAACATTTACAGGAAGCCATCCGGCAGGATACCCTGTCCCACGCTTATATTTTTAACGGGGAATCCGGCAGTGGAAAGAAACTGCTGGCAAACACCCTGGCAGCTGCACTTTTGTGTGAGGGACCTGCGGACGCTGTAAAGCCCTGCGGAAAATGTAAGTCCTGCATACAGGCATCCTCTGGCAACCATCCTGATATCCACACGGTAACCCACGAAAAATCCTCTCTGGGAGTGGACGATATCCGAAATCAGGTAAGTGCTGACATGGCAATTAAACCATACAGCAGCCCTTATAAGGTGTACATTATCCCGGACTGCGACAAGATGACGGAGCAGGCAGGAAACGCTTTGTTAAAGACTATCGAAGAACCTCCGGCATACGCCAGAATCTTCCTTTTAAGCAACAATGCATCCTCCATGCTTCCCACCATCCTTTCCCGCTGTGTTACTCTGGATATGAAACCGGTTCCAACAGAGAAAATTTATCATTTTCTTATAGAGGAACATCACGTACCAGAACAGGAGGCTGCTTCCTTAGCTGCCTTTTGCCAGGGAAATGTTGGAAAGGCTGTCCGCTACAGCGCCTCCGAAGATTTCCATGAAATGCACCAGACCATTCTGCATCTTCTAAAGTCTGTGGACAAACTTACGCTGTCAGATATTATGGCATCCATTAAAGAGTTTGCAGAACACAAAACGGATATTAACGACTACATTGACCTGATGATTTTATGGTATCGGGATTTACTCCTGTATAAATCTACCAGCAATGCCAGTCTGTTACTATACAAACGTGAGCTGTCTTCCATCCAGAGCCAGGCAGCAGCAAAAAGCTATGCTTCCATTGACGCCGCTATCCGTGCAATGGAACAGGCCAAAACCCGGCTGAAGGCAAATGTTGGATTTGATGCCACCTTAGAACTGATGATTTTAGCTATGAAACAGCAAAACGAAAGGTAAGAATAGATATGACAAAAGTAATTGGCGTACGATTTCGCCCGGCAGGAAAAGTATATTATTTTGACCCTCTGAACCTGGAGATTCAGAGAGGAGACCATGTGATTGTGGAGACCGCCAGAGGCGTGGAATATGGCACCGTCGTAAGTGCCCCCAAAAATGTTGAGGATGAAAAGGTGGTAAAGCCTTTGAAACCCCTTATCCGCATGGCCACTCCAAAGGATGATTCCGTCAACGAAAAAAACCGTTTAAAAGAACAGGATGCATATAAAATTTGTCTGGAGAAAATCCGCAAACACAAATTAGATATGAAGCTGATTGACGCGGAATACACCTTCGACAACAATAAACTTTTATTTTATTTTACCGCAGACGGGCGCATTGATTTCCGTGAACTGGTAAAGGACCTTGCCAGCGTATTCCGCACCCGCATCGAGCTTCGCCAGATTGGAGTACGTGATGAGACGAAGCTTCTCGGCGGACTTGGCATATGCGGCAGGGAATTGTGCTGTCATACCTTTTTGTCCGATTTTGCACCGGTATCTATTAAGATGGCAAAGGAGCAGAACCTTTCCCTCAATCCCATTAAGATTTCCGGCGTCTGCGGCCGCCTGATGTGCTGCCTGAAAAATGAGGAGGAGGCTTACGAAGAGTTGAACAGCAACCTTCCTTCCATCGGTGCTTATGTGCGCACTAACGATGGTCTCAAGGGTGAAGTCCAGAGCGTAAGCGTGTTGAAACAGCTGGTGAAAGTCATTGTAACTCTTGAGAACGATGAGAAAGAGGTCCGGGAATACGCAGTGGCAGATTTATCCTTTAAACCGAAACGGCGTCGGGAGAAAATTGAAATGGATGCAGAATTAAAACAATTAGAAATTTTAGAAAAAGAAGAATCTAAGGTCAATAATAATTTATCATAAGGCAGTTTCCATCCCGGAAAAGAGTCGCATAGACGACTCTTTTTCATCGTATATGCGATGATATAGAAAGGAGGTTAAGGTTGAAAAACTTTGTTTTTCAACCTACAAGTTTTGAGCTGCGCCAAAACTT
>CAZSGT010000425.1:0-2507 GCA_964606215.1 uncultured Lachnospiraceae bacterium | reverse complement strand
ACAGGAAACATATCGGACACGGCAATAACCCAGCGCCTGGTTTCCGTTTGCAATCTGTTTTCCCGGAACCATTGTACGATTCTCTACCTTGCTGATATAATTGTTATTGTTCAAGTATTGCGCCTCGGTTTCTGTCAGCTCAATCTCAATACCTCCCAGCTGGTCGATTACTTTTTCAAATCCGGCAAAATTCACTTTCACATACGCATCGATATGAATTCCGAAATTTAAATTCAACGTAGCACACAACAGCTTTGGCCCTCCAAATGCAAATGGAGCATTCAGCTTATTGCGGCTGTATCCGGGAATATCTACATACATATCCCGCATAAAAGAAGTCAGTTTAATGGTTTTATCTTTTTTGTTGATGGTCAACACCATCATGGTGTCCGAACGTCCGTTACCATCTGCACTGACGCCGTTTACCTTCAACGCCTCCTCGCCAATCAACAAAATATTGACAATGTCTTCTCCGTCATTATCCACATCCTGAAAATCATCGCCTTCTCCGCCCATGCCTTCATTTTTCAACACCAGGCTCACATCAATATTATAAAAACCATACTCCCCTTCCTTCCCGGTATCATAATTCAATCTATTAAGAAATACATTTATAACTGCCAGCACGCCGCCGCAAAGAAGTACCAGAATTAAAGCGGTGATTCCAATGGCCTTTAATGCCTTTTTCTTTTTACTGCTGGGTGGCTCCGGCGTCTCTTCTTCTAAATTTTCAAAGTCAATATCCGAAACATCCACCCGAAAATCAGCAAACTCGGAAAAATCCAGCTCCTCTGCATCTTCCATATCTGCAATTTCTACTGGAATCTCAATATCTTTTGTGCTTTCTATATCTTTTTCGTTTCTGTCCTCCATAAGTTGCAGTCCTTTCAAACCATTGCATCATAAAGCTGCGGTTTATGATGCAGCCCGGACCTCCTGCACAATCCGCATCCAGTCGCCTGTCACTTCATCATAAAACCATACATAACATCTTATCACAATCTTCCATATATGGAAAGTAATTCCTTTATAATTCATAATAATTTCATAATATTTTTGTAATATTTAGCAAAACTACTCTAGGCATTCCGCAGTACTTTTATAAACTGCATCAGCTTCTGGCGGTATTCATCCTCCAACCCCGATAATTCTTTTGCCAATGTTATCATATTATGAAAATATTTACCGGAACTTTCTCCTGTCAGTTCTGATATTTTTCCCACGCCGGTCTTTTTTAACACCGTATATAATGCATCCACAAAAACTTTTCTCTGCTGCATATCCAACGTCGCCAGCCACTTGCTGATATGTTCCGAGACCTGCCTGGATTGTTCCGTCAGCTCTTTCGCCTCCACAAAATCATCCACAAACACCTGCCAGCTTAACCCGTCATGCTGCATAATTCCCTGCTCATCACTTTTTACAATGATAAAATCCTTTTCATGCTCCAACAACATTCCCACAATACTCCCCTCTGGAACAATCGTCACCAGGCGCTGTTTTATCCTTTTATACTCCGGATTCTGCAGCACACTTTCAGAGAACCCCGGTCCATCATTATTGTAGATTTGAAGCATGCGTTTCTGCACCGTTTCTTTACACATCATTGCCCCATAGACGGCAAGATTGCCTCCTTTAGAATGCCCTCCTACCCGCAATTTTCTCACGCCGTCCTTCACCGTATCGTTTATATATTTTACTGCCAGCTCCTGGGCGGGTACAGGCATCTGGTATGCCATGTTAAAATCTTCCTTCCAGCCCACCAGGGTACCATCCGTTCCCCGAAAAGCAATGTAAGTGGTGTAATCGTCTAACATGATATGCATTGCCGAAAACTGCACTTCTTTTTTTTCATCAAAAATGTCTATATAGTTACAGAGCCTGGCTTTTCCATAACGCCTGCTTTGTCCTATTTTATGCAATACCAACTGCGTATCTGCCCAGGAACTCTTGTCTTTTAGTAAGTCGTCCTGATTGTGGTGCTGAAAAAAATCCGTGGCTGCTTTCTGAATAGTTATGCTGGCGCGTTTGCCCGCCTCCGGCACAATGTTTTTTAGTTTCACATAGCTGATTAGAGCCAGAATCAGATTATCCACATGGTTAAAAGGAGCCTCGTCAAAGGAAATATCGCCTCTCCAGTCAACATAATCTAAAACATTTCCAACTATCAAAAGCTCACCGCCTGTGCGCTCTTCTTATAGATATTATATTGGGTTTGGGATGTATCTATACAATAAAAAAACAACGCTGAAACGTTGTCTTTTTATAAAAGAGGCGCCAACCGGATTTGAACCGATGATAAAGGAGTTGCAGTCCTCTGCCTTACCACTTGGCTATGGCGCCATAAAGTGACTCCTACGGGAATCGAACCCGTGTTACCGCCGTGAAAGGGCGATGTCTTAACCGCTTGACCAAGGAGCCGTATTTGGTAGCGGCGGTCGGATTCGAACCAACGACCTGCCGGGTATGAACCGGCCGCTATAACCATCTAAGCTACGCCGCCACAT
>CAZSGT010000424.1:0-2514 GCA_964606215.1 uncultured Lachnospiraceae bacterium | reverse complement strand
ATGGAAGCACCACGCTGAAAACTGGAGGAGATAGCCATCCAAGATACCGCTACCTGCTGACCGATGCATATGGTGAAAGCCGTCAGGTGTACTGTGTGGAGTCAGGCGTGAGCTTCAAAGATTCAAAGAACGGCTATGTGTCAGAGAGCGGGGGAAACAGCAGATATTTCAGAAATCTTCCGATTGTTGCACAGTATGGGATTATGGTCACGACCATTTACGGATGGCAGCCGGGAAAAACCTCTCCGGTTCCGGGGACAAATGAGGACGATTATGCGGTTGCAACACAGATTATCATATGGGAGTACCAGCAGCAGCTTCGCACCAGCCCAACCACGCTTGGCACGAACAGCTACGGCGTAAGACCGGACAATTACCTGCGTACCATACAGGGCAGACCTGCGGAACTGTGCTATAACTGGATTCTGGAGCAGACAGCACAACATACGGTTATTCCTAGTTTTACAGCAACGATGGCAGAAAATGCAGGAGTTTATACGCTCAAATACAATCAGGATAGCGGCAGATATGAACTGACCATCACAGATACCAACAATACACTTGCTGATCTGAAATTTACAGGCAGCGATGACATTCAGGTAAGCCGAAATGGGAATCAGTACACATTTACTTCTAGTACAATGCTGACCAATGCAGTAACGCTGACCGCTGCCAAAAACGTCAACCTGACAGGCGACAGAATGCTAATATGGGGCAGGCCGGGCTATCAGACCATGCTTTCCGGTGTTTCTGATCCGGTCATGTTCTATGTGAAAATCAATACGGAAACCTATGGAACGGGAAGAATTGTAAAAACTTCCGAGGACGGAAAGGTGGACGGTGTTTCCTTCCACATCAAGGGCGGAAACGTGGACAGGACAGTTACGACAAACAAGGACGGAAGCGTTGACATTCAGCTGCTTCCGGGCGTATATACCGTGACAGAGCAAACGCCAGACAAATATGTGCCGCAGTCCGTGCAGAGGATAACGATTGTATCCGGCCATACAAGCACCGTTACCTTCAACAACGTTTTAAAACGTGGCAGCTTAAAAGTTGTAAAGACCAGCGAGGATAAATTCGTGGAGGGCATGAAATTCCACTTATACGGCACTTCATTTTCCGGCATAAAAGTAGACGAGTATGCAATAACGGATAAAAACGGCGTGGCAGTTTTTGAAAATGTCCTGATTTCCGGCAGTACGCCTTATGTTTTGGAGGAAGTGGACACCCCTATACGCTATGTTGTTCCACAAAAACAGAACGCAGTCATTGAGTGGAATAAGGTAACAGGAAAGAGTTTTACCAATATCTTAAAGAAGTTCAACGTCACGGTTACAAAATCCGACAAAGAAACCGGAATTTCACAGGGCGACGCCAGCCTTGCAGGGGCAGTCTATGGAATCTATAAGGGGGACAGTCTGGTGGACACCTATACCACGGACGCAGACGGCGGATTTACCACAAAATATTATGTCTGCGGGGAGGACTGGACGGTGCGTGAAATCAGCCCTTCAGAGGGTTATCTTCTGGATACGACAGTCTACCCGGTAGGGGCATCGGCGAAAAACTTTGTCATTGAAAGAAACCACCTTGCAATGGACGTAAATGAGCAGGTTATTAAGGGAACCGTCGCAATCATTAAGCATACGGATGACGGCGAGACGAAGATTGAGACGCCGGAAAGCGGTGCGGTATTCCAGATTTATCTGTCAAAGGCAGAATCCTTTGACAAGGCAAAGGAAACAGAGAGGGATACGCTGATCTGTGATGAGAATGGGTTTGCCAAGAGCAAAGAGCTTCCTTACGGCGTTTATACCATCCATCAGGTCAGCGGATGGGACGGCAGGGAGCTTATGGACGATTTCAAGGTCTATATTGCAGAAGATTCACAGACCTACCGCTATATTATCAACAATGGCGATTTTGAAAGCCATATCAAAATAGTAAAGGTTGACGCAGAAACCGGAAATGCCATTCCATATGCGGGTGCAGGCTTCCAGATTTATGATCCTTCAGGAAACCTTGTAACACAGACTTTCACTTATCCAGAAGTGACAACGATTAACACATTTTATACCACGGAGGACGGATGCCTGATTACGCCGGAAAAGCTGCCATACGGCAAGGGCTATTCCTTGGTAGAAGTGCAGGCTCCGTATTCCTATGTATTGGACAGCACCCCAGTATATTTTGATATAACAGAGGAAAATTCCACAGAGGAAAGCGGAGTTACCATTATCAAGGTAGACAAACCGAACATGTCACAGAAAGGCATTATCAAGATTGCAAAGACAGGGGAAGTATTCAGCACGGTAAGCGGCGACAAGGGGATTTACCAGCCAGTCTATTCCGTTCAGGGACTTCCGGGTGCAGTTTATGAGATTAAGGCGGCAGAGGACATTGTAACGCTGGACGGCACGTTAAGGGCAGCAAAGGGCGAGGTCGTGGATACCATAACCACGGATAAAACAGGAAATGCCGAAAGTAAGGAGCTTTACCTTGGTAAATACG
>CAZSGT010000423.1:0-2517 GCA_964606215.1 uncultured Lachnospiraceae bacterium | reverse complement strand
GGGACAGCCCCACGGCAGAAGCCACAGCCTTATAGCCCTTCCCCTGCATCCGCAGTTCTTTGATCTGCGCCGCCTGTTCCTTCGTCATACCTTCACCCCCAAAACAAAAAGAGCCGAAAAACCACCCTTTTCCGATAGTTTTTCAGCCCCAAAAATGCAGGATTTACATAGGTTCCGCATACGGAATAATCCGCCGGAATCCTTGTAAATCCCGCATTTATGTATGACAGGATAACGTCCTGCCTATCCCCCCTGTTAATTTCTGCGAAAATTCACGTTTGAGGGGGCGGCGGTGTCCAGGGGGGCGGTTTCTGGAGATCTGCACCGCCCCTCCCCTCTGGCTTTAAGCAGAGCCCACAGCTCACAGGAAAAATCTTTGTGAAGATCGCCGGCCGGATTTCGCTGGAGATCTGCACGTTTCCCCGGTAAAATAATAGCCAGGGACCAAACACATCTAAAGGAGGCACACGTCCATGAAATCAAAGCTCATCAAAGTCATATCTTCCTCACGTATTATCTATCCCAAAAACCGTTTCTATGACGACACCAGATATATCCGGACACCTAAAATCCAGATAGAAGGAAACTGGCTGGAATCCCTCGGCTTCCACATCGGGGACCGCCTGCAGGTGGACTATGAAGAGGGCTCCATACATATCCGCCTCGCACCGCCGGAACCGGAATATCCTGCTGAACCCGCATAGTAAAAACGGCAATACCGCAAAAGCCTTGGCAAGCCCCAGGGCTTTTGTGCTGTCAGTACCTATATTCCTGATACCTGTCCTCGGTCATAGTCTTGCTGTCATGACACTTTTTACAAAGCGCCTGCCAGTTCGATTCATCCCAGAACAGCTTTTCGTCCCCACGATGCGGCACGATATGGTCAACCACCTCTGCCTTCACGAACCGTCCCTGCTCCCTGCACTTCTCACACAGCGGATGCAGTCTCAAAAAATGTTTCCTTGCTTTCCTCCACCTGCTGTCATATCCACGTCCGGACGCATCCGCACGGTCAGCCCGGTGCAGCAGTGCATGTTCCTCACAGAAATCCCCATCCGTCAACTTCGGGCACCCAGGATGTTTACACGGCTTCTTCGGCCTTCTCGGCATGGCTACCACCGCCTCACCCCGCCGTAATATTTATCCGCTATGGCATCCTGCTGATGTTCCGGCAGGCTCCTAAGCCTCTCCTTTGCCTTCTCCAATGACCGCTCCTGTTCTTCCTTCGTTTTATGGAATCCGCAGGATTTCCCCTGGCACACTCCCGTACCAAGCACGCTGCACTTCCCCCTATCGTTCACAGCAAAACAATCCATCCTATTCTCCCTTCCATCCTCTCATTCAAAAAAAGGACAGCGGTGAAAGGATAAAGCCCGCTGCCCCACGCAAAGACAAAAGAAAAAGCCCCATGGATTTTCTCCACAGAGCTCCTTACAGTTCTTCGCATTGTAATCATAGCACAGTTCCCAATAAACTTTCAATAAACCTTTTGTCTACTCTTAGTCTACTTTCAGTCTACCATGCCAAATAGACAGTCAGCCGACTTTCAGGATATTCTTTACAACCCCGGAATCATTTGTCAGCCCAGCATGTATGTCTCTGACTGTTTATCCCTGCTCTCATAAAGGGAAGACAATTCCGCTGCCGCCTTTTTTCTATATTTCCCGATCATGGCGTGGCTGACATTGTATTTATCCGCCAGAATCCTCCAGGGCAGCCCCTCCATCACCATATCCCTGATGACCTCCGGGAGCCGTCCGCTCAACTGGCTCACAGCATACTCAAAAAAATCCACTTCTTCCTTCACCGACTGATACCGTCCAAGCAAGTAATCAAACCAGTCATCATCCAGACGCTCCTTCACCTGCCGGTATTTCACTGCTGTATTCCCGGTCCTGTCGGAAGTCCCGCCGCCCTGCACCCGCTCACCCTGCGGCTGTGACAGGCACATGCTCTCTATCACGTCATCATACGGAACTCCCCGGAAGCGGGAAAGCTCAAATTCCAGAAGCCCAATGTCCTTCTTCCAGTTCCGGTACTCCTTAAACAATTTTTCTATCTCCATCCTTTCCGCCTCCAATCCTCGCCCTCACCGCTTCCACAAGCGCCGACTGCCCGCAGTCCTTTTTCTCCAAAGCCTCCAGCACCCGCTCGTCCATTGTACCTTTCGCAATCAGATGATGGACAACCACCGTATCTTTCTGCCCCTGCCTCCACAGCCTTGCGTTCATCTGCTGGTATAATTCTAAAGACCAGGTAAGCCCAAACCATACCAGCGTGGAGCCTCCCGCCTGCAGGTTCAGCCCGTGCCCTGCGGATGCCGGATGGATGACCGCCACCGGAACCTCACCGGCATTCCACCTCCGCATATCCTCCGCCGTATCCAGCTCCACGGCTCCAACCTTCTCCCGTATCCGCTCCAAGTCATGTTTGTACCAGTAGGCCACCAGCACCGGCTTCCCGTTCGCCGCTTCCACCAGATCCTCCAGCGCTTCCAGCTTCCGGTCATGGATATGC
>CAZSGT010000422.1:0-2521 GCA_964606215.1 uncultured Lachnospiraceae bacterium | reverse complement strand
CCTGTAAAAAAGACACTCCTCTAAGACAGTATACCACTAATACCGCCATTATTGCAGGCGGAAGCGCTTTTCCCAAATATTGCACAGTAGGCGGCACTTCCTTTTTCCCACCAAAAATCAAAAAGGGAAAAGCCCTCAAAAGTATTGTACAAAGTGAAACTACCACTATTATCAATAAAGAATGTGTTGTATTCATTTATTATCCCCATCCGTATGCTTAAGCAGACGCTCAAATTTAACATTTAAATTGTCTTTTATTCAACTTTTTTCGTCTTATTCATAAATATCAGCGCAATCATAGCGCATAACAGCGCGGGCAGAATAAATCGGTCCGCACCAAAAAGAAGCAGAAATACAATTCCGCATACCGCCCCTATGATCGCCGACATATGAGTTTCCTTTTCCTGCCACTGCTCTATAACTATAACAACAAAAAGCGCTGTCATACTAAAGTCAATTCCAGTTGAATCAAACGTAATATACTGACCTGCCAGACCACCTAACGTCGAACCAATTATCCAATAACAATGATCCAGAAATGAAATCCAAAAAAAGGCCTTCTTCTCATCCATACCCTCCGGCACATGTGTTCCGCAAAGGACTGAATAGGTCTCGTCTGTAAGGGAAAAGACCAGATACGGATATGCCTTTCCCATTTTCTTATATTTTTCCACAAAAGAAAGTCCGTAAAATATATGTCTTCCGTTTATAAATAGAGTCATCAGCGCCGTATAAACCAAACTGACTCCTCCGGTCAACATTGTCACAAGCACAAACTGCATGCTGCCTGCATATATTATTAAACTCGACAAAAATGCCCACAAAAAACTATATCCCGCATTTTGTAGAAGCAGACCAAACGCCATACCCAGAAATAGATAACCCAACATAACGGGAATTGTTTTGTGGAACGCAAATCCTATATGTTTATATTTTCCTTTTATCATTTTATTCCATCTCTTTTAAGCTTTAAAGTACATTTCATTAAGCTGCGCCGCACGATGTTCCCATGTATGCGCCGAATCAGCCAATTTATATCCATTATCTATGATTTCCTGCACCCCTGTTGGGTTAGCAAGCAGACCATAAACCATATCCGGCAGTTCTTCAATATCAGCGGTAGAATACATCCTGCAATTTTCCCTATCCTTAAGGATTTCATCAAGATATATGCTGCTGTCTGTCAGACACAGCGCCCCATTTAGCATGGAATTAAAAATCCTATCATGTGCACCGTCCCTAAACCAGGGCATCACATTTAATGAAATCTTACTCTGGCATAATTTTTTCAAACAGCCTACGGAATCAAGACTGTTTCCGACAATCAGATTTTCAGGTTTCTTACACTCTAACCGATCCCAGCCGCCGCCAAAAACATTGACTTTGATGCCTGCATCTGCCAATGCCCTGACAGCTTCACCCCTTGTTGTGAAACGCACATACAAATCTATAAATGTCAGCTTACTCATAAGCATCTTTAACTCTTCATGCGTAACTTCCGGAATTTCCCTGCGTATATGCTCCTCAGCGACTTCCTCAACGGTCTTCATCGGGTGCGCCAGCAGATCATCAATCATACCATAATAAAATTCCGTATACTCATCATCTATTCTGGTAATATACTTCTCAAACTGACTTGGCGGCGTATAATTTCCCACCATAGTCACGTCATATCTTCTATACTCCGCCGGAGTATACGACTTGTCTGGATAAAGTTTCGTCCCTGCAAGCGGCAAAAACGGACCTCTCTTAATCTCAGGGAAAAACCGCTCCATATATTTCTCATGATTCCTGTCAATGCTTATATGATGATAATCCTTAGGAACCTTTTCCAAAAAATGATGATAATACATTGGATGATCAACCACAATATTATAAACAGGTATCCGTAGCGCATCCCACATCATGCGGTCATTTTCATCCAGAAAAATCTCTTCCCCGCTCATCCCATGAAAATTAAAGTTCACCAGCACCGTATTTCCTTTTTCGTAAAACTTAAAAAAACGCTGAGAACTGTTCCAAGGTCTGCTAAGGTCAAATATAAAGGTCTCATGACCCATTTTCTGAAACGCTTCGGCAAGCTGTATAGAAAAGTATCCCTGTGTTTCAATATCACCTTCAAAAAGCATTATCTTTTTCATATCCGAACTCTTTTCACAATACTATCATAATTTATCGTCAATTTCCGCGCCCTTTAAGTCCTCCTCAAGAACTTTCATCTTATTCAGCATATCTTTAATTGCCGCTTTCACATCAGAGGACAGGCCTGCGTCACTACCCATATACTCCGTTGCGCCCTCAATAATCTCGCCCTGCTCTCTTGCTTTCCTTTCCTGCTCGATTCTGACTTCCTCAGCATCATTGTTTTCTTCACGTTTAATCTCAAGCTGCTCTTGAAACTCCTCTTTTTCCTGCCGCTGTTCTTCGATTTTCTCTTCCTGCTCTTCTTTCTTCTCTGCAGCTTCCTTGGCTTCTTCCCATTTCTCTTCGTGGGTTTCCTCGATATGCTCCTGCGCCTCTC
>CAZSGT010000421.1:0-2537 GCA_964606215.1 uncultured Lachnospiraceae bacterium | reverse complement strand
TATTCCCTCCTGCAATACTGCTGGTGTCCTCTGACGCCTACTCTGCAATATGGGCAATGCCGTTTTCCACCCGCACCTTCCCATCTGCAATCAGCCCAATGGCCTGGGGCAGGATATTCCACTCCGCCTCTTCCATGACCCTCTTCTGTAACGTCTCCGGGGTATCCCCCTCCTGGACATACACTGCTTTCTGCAGGAGAATCGGACCGTGGTCCGCCTTTTCATCCACGAAATGTACAGTAGCGCCGGTCACTTTGTTGCCCATGGCAAGCACACTTTCATGCACTTTCAGTCCATAATATCCCATGCCGCAATGAGATGGAATCAGAGACGGATGAATGTTGATGATACGATTGACATATGCCTGCACCATCACTTCCGGAATAATCACCAGATATCCCGCAAGCACCACCAAATCAATCTCATATTCTCTGAACAATGCAACCATGGCATTTCCAAAGACTTCTCTGTCCGGATAGTCCCTGGGGGAAACGCATCTTGCATCAATACCATGGGTTCTGGCACGTTCCAGGGCATACGCCCCCGCCTTGTTGCTGACCACCAAACCAATCTCCACGCCTGCCAGCGCACCGGCGTCTATCTTATCTATAATTGCCTGTAAATTTGTACCTCCGCCGGATACCAACACTGCTATCTTAAACATTGTATTCTCCATTCCTGCACATATGGCTCTCATATGCATATGCTAATTACGCCAAGACAATTCCCTTCTCACCGGCTTTTACCTCACCGATGATGTAGCTCTTCTGCCCGGAAGCATTTATGGCTGAAACTGTTTTGTCTGCCTGCTCCGGTGATACGGCAAGAACCATACCGATACCCATATTGTATGTATTGTACATCACCTGTTTTTCAATATCTCCATCCTTGGAAAGCATGTCAAAAATCGGCGGCACCGGATAGCTGTCTGCCTTTACCACTGCCTGAATACCATCGTGAAGCATACGGGGAATATTTTCATAAAATCCACCCCCTGTAATATGGCTGCAGCCCTTAATGGTCACCCCGGCATCCTTCACCGCTTTCAGTGCATCCACATAGATAATGGTGGGCATCAGAAGCTTTTCTCCAAGAGTGGCTCCCAAAGATTCATAATAGCTTTCCAGCACGCTTCTCTTAATGTTAAACACACGGAGTACCAGAGAATATCCGTTGCTGTGAATCCCTGAAGACGCCATACCGACCAACACATCTCCCGGTGCAATATCCTTTCCGGTTATCATGTTTGCACGGTCAACCACGCCTACTGCAAAACCTGCCAAATCATATTCATCCACCGGATAAAAACCAGGCATCTCCGCAGTCTCACCGCCAATCAATGCCGCATGTGACTGCTTACAACCGTCCGCAACACCGCTGACAATCTGTGCAATCTTCTCCGGTTCATTTTTTCCACATGCGATATAATCTAAGAAAAATAATGGTTCACCCCCCGCACAGGCAATATCATTCACACACATAGCCACACAGTCGATACCTATTGTGTCATGTTTGTCCAGCTCAAATGCAATTTTTAATTTTGTACCGACACCGTCTGTCCCGGAAACTAAGGTTGGCTGTTCCATGTTCTTAAAGGATTCCATGGAAAATGCCCCGGAGAACCCGCCGATATCTGTCAGAACCTCTGGACGCATGGTACCGGCAATATGTTCTTTCATTAGCTCCACAGCTTTGTAGCCAGCATGGATGTCTACTCCTGCCTTCTTGTAATCCATTCTCTTCTCCTCCTGTAAACAAAGTTATTTTCATTGTATCACAATACCCAGATTTTGTCTTTATTTTTTTGTGAAGTTTTCTTTTCACCGTGTTTCCGCCATTCGCTTTATCCTCCCACGGGCAGACACATCACCGGATATAGCTCCACATTTTCATCCTATCCGTATCTCCCTGCAAAAACACGGCCCCCGCCTGTGCTGTGGAAATCCAATCCATCCCCCACTGTTCCACCCGTTCTATGGTGTCCGGATGGGGATGGCCGTACCGGTTTTTTCTACCTGCCGAAAACACTGTCACTTTTGCCCTGACCGCCTGCAGAAATTTCTCCCCCGAAGAATATTTTGAGCCGTGATGACCAGCTTTTAGCACTGTCACAGTATCTAGTCCCCCATTTTCCAACAGCCAGTCCTCCCCCTCCAATCCCAAATCCCCAGTCAGCAGAAACCGCTGCGTTCCGTACTGAACCATAAGCACCTGGGACCAATCATTTTTATCGTAATCCCCCTCCGCTTTTCCCTGAGGATACAGGCAGGTAACAGATAGTTCCCCCTGGCGCAGCTGGTCCCCCCTCTGCAAAATGTGCACCTTCACTTGTTTTTGCCGGCAAAGCTCCAGAAGCGCCTCTGCCTCCGGCTCATAATAACTTGTTTCCGATAAAAACAAAGCTCCTATCTCCACTCCCTCACCCATGGACAATAATTCTGTAATCCCGTTCACGTGGTCCTTATCCAGATGGCTGATCCATACATAGTCCAGACGCTTTACTGCCTGTGATTTCAGATAGGGCAAAATCCGGTACT
>CAZSGT010000420.1:0-2546 GCA_964606215.1 uncultured Lachnospiraceae bacterium | reverse complement strand
ATCTCCAGTGTCTGCAGACCGTGTGCCAATGATTCTGGAAAATGCCAGAGGTTTTGTATACTGTGTATCTTCCATGGGCGTAACAGGAGGAAACGGAACCTTCCACAAAAATGTTATCCGCTATTTGCAGGATGTAAAGAAACAGTCCTCCATTCCGGTGATGATGGGATTTGGAATCCGCCATGCAAAAGATGTGTCCGCTGTAAGGGACACCATTGATGGATGTATCGTAGGCTCTCATTTTATCCGGCTGATGCGGGAGAACAATTATGATACAGCCCCACTGAAAGAATACTGCGAAACATTTAAAAAAGAGTTAAATACAACTTGCTGATATTCATACGCCCCACAATGCACATGATGAGTCATAAACTCCCATCAAAATGCAGATTGTGGGGCGCATTCCATTTTTACTCTTCCACTTTCCCGCTTTTCAAACGCTCAAAGTAGCTTTTTGTCTCCTTTGCAATAACACCGCTTAACGCCATAATGGCAATCAGGTTGGGCAAAGCCATCAACGCATTAAATATGTCCGCGATGGTCCACACAGCGGAAACCGTCAGAAATGGTCCCACAAATACCGCTGCCACATATAAAATACGGTAAAAAAGCAGGACCTGTTTCCTGCCACCCACCAGGTACTCCAGACACCGCTCTGAGTAGTAGTCCCAGCCAAGAATGGTGGTAAATGCAAAAAATATCAGACATAGCATCAATATACATGCACACACTGTATCCCCAAAGGGCAGACCCTTCTGGAATGCGTAAGTGGTAACCTCCACTCCCTCCAACCCCGGCTGTGCATAGGCCCCGGTTGACAGAATTGCCAGCCCGGTCATGGAACATACCACAATGGTATCAATAAATGTGCCTGTCATGGACACCAGCCCCTGACGCACCGGCTCGTTGGTTCTGGCAGCAGCTGCCGCAATAGGAGCACTGCCAAGCCCTGCCTCGTTGGAGAAAATTCCTCTGGCAATTCCCTTCTGCATGGCGGCTATAATGGTGCCAAGTACACCGCCGGCTGCTGCCCGCAGACCAAAGGCATTCTCTATTACCAGCCGGAATGCGCCCGGAATCTTATTCGCGTTCATCACCAGCAAAATCACACAGAACAATATGTAAATCCCTGCCATAAACGGCACCACAAACTCTGATACCCTGGCAATCCTCTTTATGCCGCCGATGACTACCATAGCCACACAGATAGTTACTACCAACGCCGCAATCACCACAGTCCATGAATAGGTCGTTCCAAAAATCTTCACCGTCCAGGCGTTCTCACTGTCAAACAAACCGTTTACCGCCGTTGTAATTCCATTTACCTGGGTGATGGTTCCAATCCCCAGCAGTCCGGCTCCCACACCGAAAAAGGCAAATATTTTTGCCAGCCATTTAAACTTCTTTCCCATTCCCCTCTCTATGTAATAGAAGGGTCCTCCCAGCACGTGATTATTTTCATCAATCACACGGTACTTCACCGCCAAAACTCCCTCGGCATATTTGGTCGCCATTCCAAACAGTGCAGCCGCCCACATCCAGAATAATGCTCCAGGTCCGCCGGCACAAATTGCAGTGGCAACTCCCACAATGTTTCCGGTTCCAATAGTAGCTGACAACGCCGTACACAACGCCCCAAAAGAAGAAACCTCTCCCTCTCCGCCTTCTTCGTTTTTCACCATGTACTTTAATGCCTTTGGCAGCCAGCGAATCTGTAATCCGCCCAGCCGAATAGTCAGATAGACACCAACCAGCAAAATAATCAAGGTCAGTGGCATCCCCAAAATAAAATTGTCAATCCGCTCTAATACTTTTGTAAACGCTTCCATTCTAAACTCCTGTCATCTCATATACATTTATTTCTGCAAAACACATCCTGAATACAGTATCTGCTACTGCGGACTATCTAGGGAAACACTGATTTAATCAGTGTTTCCCTAACCCGCCTGCTTATTATAACATGTTCCGCAAAAGATTACAAAATATTTAGAACATCACCGGTCCCCTTCCATCTGCCCTTTGTGCATACGTCTCCAATTGAAAAACGTATATACATCATTTGCGAGGAAAATACAAAAACAAGTTATCATGGACACATAGGATGTGTTGGTCAGAGAAGCAAGTGTCCATAAAAGAATCAATACAATATCATTGGCGGCATATGCCAGGGCAAAAAACGTACTTCTCTTATAGGTGAGAAATACGGCAACAAAGCTTGTGATTACAGATATGACACTTGGATTCAGATTTGCGGTATGAAACGCCTTCAGTATATATGCAAAAACCACCGTCACCACCGTTGTCAGTGCCAGCATAAAAACCACATCCCTGGGTGAAAGCTTTTCAATCTTCACCTGTGCCCGGTTGCCCTGATAGGGATTTTTCAGCCAGGATACCAGCGCAAACACCGACATTGGCGCCGTCATGCCCAGATAGGTCACCATCTCCCCATAATACGAAAACGAATAGGATACTACTCCGTACAATGCGCTGAAAATCACCATCAGAAGCTGCCCGAATGGATTTCCTTTTGCATTAAAAATCAA
>CAZSGT010000419.1:0-2549 GCA_964606215.1 uncultured Lachnospiraceae bacterium | reverse complement strand
CATACTCTATATTTTTACTCTTCTTAACGGTAATGGATGGTTTTTTGTTCGCCCATACATTTCCCTTTGACCAGATATCGGTAGGGTCATAACTGGTATATCCCGGTATTTTAATTGCCACCGGTTTGCCCAGGGGGCCCGGATTCTTGCTATTGTATATCTCTATCGGCGTACCAGAAGGCATATTATCATAAATCCATTTTGCGTCAGCTACATTCAGCCGCACACACCCATGAGATGCCGTTGTACCCAGTTTATTATATTCTGTACAGGAAATGGTGGATGGATCTCCATCCGTATAATACCATACAGAGTGGAACAACACTGCCCCATATATCCTGCAGCAGTACTGGCCGTAACTGGGACCGTCTAATGTATGCCAGCGAAGTTTTTCGCCCAAAGAGTACGAGCCTGTCTTCGTCGCAGTCCCTGTAGAACATACCATCGCCTTTATCGCTTTGTATTTTCCCGCGCTGTCTTTTTCGTAGATTGTAACACAATTCTGCTGCTTGTTAATTTTAATGAGATATGCACTGGAAGCTGCACTCTCATTTCCTCGAAGCCCTGCTGTACAAGCTGCCAAAACAAGCATTATCAGCAGTAACCGGAATCGTTTCACCTTACTACCTTTCACTTTCATGTCTCGCCTCTTTCTGCGATTTTTACTCGCTTTTCTACCATTTTACATCATCATATTATAACAATTTGTACATTTTATGTCAACGCATCGAAAATTACGATTTTCTTACATATTTCTAAAGATTTTTTTAGATTGCGAAACTCTGTTATATATTGTATAATAAAAACAGAGTTGATATAAATCATCGAAGAGAAAAGAGGTTTATGCGTATGTTTGATATTGCTATGAAATTAAAACAATATGATTCGAGTCTGGATTCGCATGTAACCATGTATGATCATTTGCCATACAAACGAAATTATGATTTCTGCAATGAAAACCATGTTGGGCTTGTCAGCGGAAATTTAGCAAAATACTATATGATTGCTCCCACAGACAAAGTTATCACCATATCCAATCACGATGATGATATTGAGGCACGTCTGCAAGAGATTGCCGCCCAGGCCATACCTGCCGAGGCATCTGTCATAGAAGAGTCCGACATACCGTCTTCACCGGACAGTATAACCAGTGAACAAATGGAGCACCTTCTCAGCGACCAGCCGGAGGAAAACACCGAAGAGGAGTCCGAAACATCTACGGAGGATTCTGGCGTGATAGACTTTGCAAACTTAAATTTTTGATGAAGAATCGATTTTTTCACGGATTTAGAAATATAAACCTCTGTCAAATTTACGTAGCCTGAAAACATATACTCCGGTATTTCCCTGGCACCATCGGGAATATTAAGGATAAACGCTGACACGCTTCCGCGAGCCAGCTTATTGTAATAAAAAGCATAAATATAATGCCCTGCGATTTGTGCAGGGCATTATATTGTTATAGCGTATAGTATTCCAATTATTTTACACGAATCCGGATGGATGCCTTTTTGCCATTGTAGGTCCTGACTGTGATAACAGTAGTACCCTTCTTCTTGGCAATTACCTTTCCAGTCTGGGAAACGGCAGCCACAGATTTTTTCTTTGAGGTATAGGTAATCTGATAGCTTGCTGTGCCCTTTGGCAGTTTCGGTTTGATTTGGAATTGTTTTCCCACTTTTAAAGTCTTATTTTTTTGATTCAGACTAATCCTGCCAGGTTTCTTTTTTACTGTTACAGTTACCACAGCCTTCTTGTTATTGGAGGAACTTACGGTAATCTGGCAGCTTCCGGTTTTTTTGGCGGTTATCTTGCCGAACATGTTCACGGTTACTTTGTTATTAGATGTTTTATAAGTAAGCACCTTGTTGGAAGCGTTCTGAGGATGTACAGATGCCTCCAACTGAATTTTCTCACCAACGCCCATCGTGATCTTTTTGGTTGAAGCAATTACCTTTTCAACGTCAATGGTTTCCGTCTCGACCTTCACTTGTAGTTTTGCGGTTTTTCCATTGGAGGATGTCACCGTCACCATAGCTGTTCCCGGTTTTTTTGCTTGGATTTCTCCGGTTTCGGATACAGATGCCACTGACGTATCGCTGCTCTCATAGGTGAGTGTTTTATCTGTTGCATTTGCCGGAACGACGGCTGCTTTAATCTGGTATGTATCCCCCATATACAACGTTGTACTCGTAACAGGCAGGGAAACTCCGGTAACTTCTACAAAGGGGTTCTCAACAGGCGGAGTGTTTTCTGCAGGTGGCGTTGGCGGGACTGGTGGTGTTGTTTCAACCGGCGGGGTTGTTTCCGCAGGCGGAGTTGTTTTCTCAGGCGCCTCCTTTGTTCCTTCAACCGTTACCAGCAGCCCGGTGTTTTTGCCATTTGCCGATTTTATTATTACCGTAGCTGTTCCTTCTTTTTTGGCTTCGATTTCTCCGGTTTCGGATACAGATACCACTGAGGTATCGCTGCTCTCATAGATAAGTGTTTTATCTGTTGCTTTTGCCGTAATGATGTCTGCCTCAATCTGGTATGTATCTCCGACACGC
>CAZSGT010000418.1:0-2570 GCA_964606215.1 uncultured Lachnospiraceae bacterium | reverse complement strand
TGGGCACGGACTTCTACCCCGCTGAATATGGTTTGAAAAAGCAGGATAAACGCCAATGACGCGCTTATCCTGCGGTTTAATGTTTTTGTAATGAATTTTTTACGGTTGTTCCTTGATGTTTTCATATCATTTCCTCCTGTGTACCATTGCCTCACAGCAGAAATCATCCTGCTGTCTGCACTGTCTTTTTATTCCCGTACAGGAGGGGTTTTATATTTTGTATACAAGGTTCTTTCCTGCACTACCTGTAGTGCATTACTACCTGTAGTGCATTACTGCCTGTAGTGCATCACTGCCTGTAGTGCTTTACTACCCTTTACACGTATTCTGCCTGTTCAGCATGTAGTGCGCTTTGCATTTCCCATCCTGTCAACTGGTTTTAGTGTAGCATGGCTGGAAATTTTTGACAAGGGAAATCAAACATAATTTCATGCAAATTATAAGAGAGTATCCCTTTCGGAAATACTCTCTTATTTTATACCTCTTACTTTTTACCTTTTATTTTCTGCACTTTACCGTTCTTCTTAAACATCTTTTTATATGCTTTAAACTTGGAAGCAGGAACTTTAAATACCGCCTTCTTTTTTATTCCGGTAAAGGCTTTCTTGCCGACCTTTTTCAGCTTATTCGCTGTAATTTGAACAGTCTTAAGCTTCTTACAATCCTTGCAGACTCCGGCTCCAATATTTGTTACATTTTTGCCGATTACAAGAGTGGTCAGTTTCTTTTCCTTCGCAAATGCGTTTGCCTTAATCTCCGTCACTTTATAAGTCTTGCCATTATATTTCACTGTGGACGGAATGGTAATTTTCTTTTCCTTATTTTTCTTGCTGGCGCCTACCACCGTTACGTTGTGGGTCTTTCCGGAATCCTTTGTAATTTCGTAGGAAAGTTTACCCGCGGTGAAGGCCTTTTCTTCCTTACCCGGTGCAGGGCTCGGTGTTGGTGTCAATGTCGGTTTTGGAGTCTCGAGACTCTTCTCCGCTTCCACCGTCACCATACAAGTGGCAAAGCTCTCACACTCATAATTGTATACCAGTACTACAGCATTTCCCGGCTTATTGGCTATAATTACACCAGCCTCCACAGTGGCAACCGCACTGTCTGTACTCATATAATTAAAGGATGAATTAGAAAATGTTATTTCCGGTGTTGTCGTTATGTTTAACTTCTGATACTGTCCGGGTTTTAGCGTTATTTGAGTTTTATCCAGTGAAAAACCTGTCAGCATATAGTCTTCAAAGTTCTCGAATATTTCATCAGCAGAGAGAACCTCAACCTCACAGGAAGCACTCTTACCATTGCTGGTCGTTACAGTAACCGTTGTCTTACCAACCTTCTTTGCCACCAGATATCCTTCCTCTTCATCTTCTCCCACAATAGAAGGATTCGAATAGGAAAATGTCACGCTGCTGTCAGTAACATCCAGCGGAAGAACAACATAATTAAGATTAATCTCCATTCCAACAAAAGCATAAATCTTATCGTGTTCCATGAAGACCTGTTCCGGCTTTACCACTTCATCTTCGGATATAAATCTCGCAGTGAAAACCGTATCTTCTGATAATGTATCGCCCTCGCCGAGAATATATGTATCTTTTATTTCCTCGCCAGTCTCCTCGTCTACCCATGTATACTCACAACTCCAGCCCGCAAACACCTTTCCAGCCGGCGCCTCTGGCGCATCCGGAAGTTCACTGATTGGGCGTCCGGATAATGCCTGCAATGTGTCATACTCTTTTCCGTCTACCATAAATGTCAGAGTAATGGGCTCTGGTGTAATGGAATCCAGATTTTCATCAATCCATGCGATACGTCCCGCCGTCCACTCACGCAAACGCTCAATTTCTTCCTCATATGTAAGCGTGATATCCGACATATTCTCATCATCATAGTAATAGTAATCGTCGTCCCAGCCCCAGCCAAAATCGGTAAAGCCCCACAAATCAAAATTATTTTTCTGGGAAACATCAAGCTCTGCAGCATACTGGTCTAAAATACCACCCTCTGCAATAGCCGCCTGAAGCTCTTTCTTAAACTTCGGCCAATATTCTTTTACCTTTTCTGCAAAAACCGGGTCTTCCATAAGGCGCTCAAACCAACTGCGCTGATTAATAAATCCACTGTAAGACTCCTCGCTCATACTGTAGTCATAGGATGCCCATGCCACATAATCAAAATCCCACAGAGGTCCCCAGTATAATTTTCCCGGTCCCTCTTCCGTATCCTGCTTTTTGTATAAATATGTACTTGTGGAGATAAACGCATCCCCGTTCATGGTAAACTCCTGCATCCAGTAATAGCCGATGGCAGATTCCACATCCATCAAATCCGCATATGAGGTACCGTCCTCCAGTTTGAAATCCGGAGAATAAATGGCGTCCTCTGTCTTTTGGAGATATTCCTGAATATAGGCAGCCGCCTCATCTACCAGCCGTCCTTCCGCTGGAGACTCCATAAGAAATGTGTTTCGGTCTGTTTCAATGACTGGGTCCGTCTCATCACCATAGGGCTCCATGGACAACAAATATCCACCGCTCACATCATCCCCAGTGTATAACTCGTCCTCC
>CAZSGT010000417.1:0-2573 GCA_964606215.1 uncultured Lachnospiraceae bacterium | reverse complement strand
TGCAGCGGTGGTCTTGCCGACGCCTGCGCAGTGGTCGCAAAGGTGGAAAATCAACTCGGAAGAAAACTGCAAATCATTATAAATAAAGGAGAGGGTATCCACATCCTTTGGGGTCAGCATTCTTCCAAAATATTGCTCTACAATGGAGAGCAGCCAGGAAAAGTCACCGTCGGTACATGCCGTTTCGTCATGTTCATTATCCGGGATGTCTGCCGTAATGGCAGTAATCTCCGGTGCAATTTTTAATGGAAGCCTGGTATCTCCCAGTACCTTCGTCATCTGTTCTTTATATGTAAGTGCGTCTGGATTTACCAGTGTGATGGCGCTAATGGCTCCGGCATCGTCATAACCAAGGGCAATCAGTCCGGTTTTTGCCCAGTACTTTAAAGCCCGGAGAACATCCTTTTCCGTATTCTCCATCCTGTCAGCAAGTGAGGAGACAGACAAATTGGTGGAACCGTTCTGGATACACATGGTAAGGTACAGATATACCTTCACATAGCTTCCGTTTGCGGCAAGCATGTAATTCTCAATAAAAGAATTGGGTAAAATCGTCTGGTTGTTCATTTGTGTCGCACATAAAATTATATTGTCCATCCTGTCACCTCGTCTTTGTGGGAAAGCCCTTTAACATCGAACTTTCCTCTTGGCAAAGCACATTATATCACAACAAAATTTCCTTGGAAACAATGAGTTATGGGCGGGGATAAATGAGGATGAAATTGTGGATAATGTGGATAACTATCTGGACAACCTGTAGCGCATGCGAATTTATCCACATTTCAAAATTAAATTTCTATCCACAAAAAATTTGTCTACAAACTGTTGAAAAGATTGTGGATAATGTGGATAACTATCCGTCAATTAACGCTTCGCCGATAGTTACTACATCTCCGGCACCCATAGTTATCAACAAATCGCCGGGAGAACAATTTTGAAGCAGATAATTTTCTATCTCATCAAAGCTGTGGAAATGAACAGCATCCTTGCCGCGTTTTTTCAGTGCCGCCTGCAGGGTGGCAGAAGAAATGTCGCCGGGGTCCTTCTCCCTGGCAGCGTAAATATCGGCAAGAACTACGTTTTCTGCCAGCATCAGAGCGTCGGCAAAATCTTCCAGAAAAGCTCTGGTGCGGGTGTAAGTGTGGGGCTGGAATACACACCACAGCTTTTTGTGGGGATACTTTGCGGCAGCTGTCAAGGTGGCGCGTATCTCGGTGGGGTGATGTGCGTAGTCATCAATCACCGTAACGCCATGTACCTCCCCTTTCAGCTGGAACCGGCGTTCCGTACCACGGAATTTCTGCAAGCCGGCAGCAATAACCTCCGGTGAAAGCCCATAGAATAATCCCAGGGCAATGGCAGAAAGTGCATTGGAGATATTGTGGTCTCCAACTACCGCCAAATCAAAGTGGTGCAAAAGTCCCTCCTGGGTCATAACATCGAAATGTCCATAGCCAAGTTCGTCAAAGGTGACGTTGTCTGCCCAGTATGTGCAGGAAGAATCCTGTACACCGTAGGTTACGACCTTGCATTTCGCACCTTCTGTCAAGGCGTCAATATCTGGAATTTCTCCGTTTATAATCACAATGCCGTCCTCTGGCAAAAGGTTTGTAAATTTGTGGAAAGAGTTACGGATATCTGCCAAATCCTTAAAGAAATCCAGATGGTCTTCTTCTATATTAAGAATGATTCCGGCAGTGGGAAAGAATTTTAAAAAGCTGTTTGTATATTCACAGGCTTCGGTGATAAAGTTTTCGGATTTGCCAATACGGATATTGCCGCCGATGGCGTCAAGGATTCCGCCAACGGAAATCGTCGGGTCCAAATCTGCTTCCAGAAATATATGGGAAATCATGGAAGTGGTGGTAGTCTTGCCGTGGGTTCCGGAAATGGCAATGGCATTTTTATAATTTTTCATTACCTGCCCTACCATCTGGGCACGCTCCATCATGGGCAGATTCAATTCCTTTGCCTTGATGAACTCTGGATTGTCGGGCCGGATGGCAGCCGTGTAAACCACAAAGTCAATATCTTCTGTAATATTTGCGGCACTTTGTCCATACAATATATGTATGCCGGTGTTTTCCAGATGCTTTGTAATTTTGCTTTCTTTCTGGTCCGAACCGCGAACCGTGAACCCGGCAGAGTGTAAAAGCTCTGCAAAGCCGCTCATGCTGATGCCGCCGATACCGATAAAGTAAGCTCGTGCGGGCGAGTTAAAGTCGATTTGATACATTTTTTTCACCGTCCTGATAGTATTATGGTCTAGTGCCGTGATTTGGCACAACATCATTATATGTATTCATTATACAGCATATTCTGGAAAACACAACGTAGAAATAAAGGGTACTTTGCTTGAAAAAAAGATGCAATTTCCATGTGAAATCCCGCGTTTTTTTGTGAAAAAGAGGGGAAAATACAAAATGGCAAAAAGTATTTTGGGAAAATTGTTCAAAAAAAACTTCAACTTTTTCTCATTTTTGGTAAAAATTATTCACATTTCGCGGAGAATGTGGTATAATACAAACACTACGAAAACAAAATAAGAGGTGATAGCGTGATTAAAAAAGAGA
>CAZSGT010000416.1:0-2579 GCA_964606215.1 uncultured Lachnospiraceae bacterium | reverse complement strand
CCTGATTATATATTGGGGTAGTGCTATTTGTATTGATTATAGCAATAATATATGGTTCTGGCAATTAAGAAACTGTTAAAAAAACTTAATATATTTTACAGGCTTTCCCGCCATATTTGTTGCTAACGTGTCGCTAACATATGATTACCAAACCAAACGCCATTAAACTTATCATACCGCTATACTACTCGTTCCAAAAGTGATTTTTTTAAAAACTACTGCTGATTAATTGCACTACCCACCCCACATGTTTATTATGTACTTTCAAAATTATTTTAAAATATCTATTGACATACCATCCATTGGGTGGTATGCTTATATTAACAACAGGGAAGGAGCTAAGTAAGATGAGAAAATACAACTTATCAAAAATCATGAAAAGGGCATGGGAGATAAGAAGAAGTTATTACAGCAGAGCATTAACTTTTGGACAGTGCTTAAAGAGAGCATGGGACGAAGCTAAGACAGAATATCAAAACAGCTTAGTACCTGACAAATTTACAGACGGAATGGAAATCACTGTTGACGGCTCAACTCGCACTCTCAAAAGATGGACTAAGGGCGGATATGACAGAGTTTATATCAACGGCGGAAGTCGCAAAGGTGATGGGTTTGTCGACCTGAAAAATAAGAGAATGTTTCTCAACGGAAATCTTACATATCAGGTAAAAATGGCAGAAAAAATACTCGCTATGGCATTTTAAATATTTTAAAATATCAGGAGGATATAAATATGAAAAAAGAAATGGATTTTGATTTTGACAGCATGGAGATAGAATACGACATAAAAACCGCTATAATTATGTATGATGAACAGGACGAGCTGATACAGCGTTTTGAGGTATCAAATCTTACAAATATGTTAATAGACTATGAAAAGAAAGTTCTTCATGCAGAACACATAAACGGCAAAGTATACGACATTGATTTTTATAAAATGATAATTATTTAAAGGAGGGAAATGAATATGAAACTTTATTATGGAGACATCTTATTAGGAGAAGTCCTTGCGAATCACAGCATGACGGAAGATGAGGCATTAGAATTTGTTGGCGTAGATATGGACGAATACGCAAAAAAGCAAGGATGGGATGGCTGGAACCCAGAAGAGCTGAGGACGGAGTATTAAATGGATAGGAAATGTGCAGTGTGTGGCAGGGAACTGCAGAACAGAAGGAACAAAAAGTTCTGCAGTTATAAATGCGCAGGACTTTACAGACAGGCCTATTCTGTTTGTCCAGTGTGTGGGGTTAAATTCAGGCATTCGCCGTCTGACGTCACCACCCACACCTGCGGAAACAAAGCCTGCATGTCAAAATGGAGGAGCATGTCCCAGTCTGGGCGTAAAATGACCAGGGCGAATGAGGCCGTCAGGAAACTCCCCCATACGGGACATTTTGAAACGCACCATCAGGCCGAAGAATGGCACCTATTGTCGCCTGATGGCAAAGCGTACAATTTTAAAAATCTACATTTATGGGTAGAAAATAATACTGATTTGTTGCCATTATCACAAAGGACAGGGAAAATGGTTAATATCCGTACTTTTGAACGAGAAATTACCCGTCTGAAACATACGGATTCCGGAGCGGAAAAGAATGCTGCTGCCCGCGACAATTATTACGGGTGGAAAATTTTAAAAATGGAGGAAAGCTAAAAATGACGGATAAATTATTTTATAAGTTATGGACTGATGCACTCTCACAGGAGAGCAAAGAATTGTATATGGCGGAATACGGCTATCCCGAATGGTTTGACGAAATTAGTACAGATACATCAGAAATTACCCGGATACTGGGGAATATACATGATGTGGCACACATGTCTGTCAGGGACATGATAATCAAGTCGGAAATGTCGCAGGCTGCTTTCGCATGCCATTTCTGCATTCCCCTCCGCACGGTGGAAAAATGGGCGACCGATAAAAGGGATTGTACTGATTATCTAAGACTTATGTTCGCAAGGTCTCTTGGGTTTTTAAATTTGGAGGCAGGATGACCCTGCCTCCAAATTTCGACTCATGTCAATGTTATAAATGTTATTTTTCATACGTTTCTACATATTTGGGGCTCGCCGTGATATACAGACCACTTTTGAGTTTGTGCATCGGCGTGCTTCCGACCATGACAGTATCAACAACTGTAAAAACCTCCCGGATATGCACAACCTTGGCAATGCTTTTATCGTCCCATGAGGGCGTGCTCCTGACATTAAGTGACGGCACTATCACTTTGACATATTTTTGCTTCTGCGGCTGTGCAGGTGCCGCAACAGGTTCCTCTGGCAAAACAGATACAACATAAGGAACCAACGCCGCCGCAATTGCTTGTCCAATCTTGTCTGCTCCAATCGCCAGATACTTATCTGCATCATCCGTATCCACAAAGCAAACCTCAACCAGCATGCTCTTTGCTTTGGTCTTACGGATAACATACAGACCAGTTCCGGCCTTTACTCCACGGTTTCTAAATCCGAGCGCCGCAATATTCTCGCAGACTTCAACAGCATCTTGGTACTGCCTGCCCTCGTAAGTGTATACCTCAACACCACGACCGCCGCCAGCGTTAAAATGGATACTT
>CAZSGT010000415.1:0-2611 GCA_964606215.1 uncultured Lachnospiraceae bacterium | reverse complement strand
GGCAAAGGCTTTAAATATTATGGAGGTTATGGACAAATATCCGTACCAGATGTCCGGGGGACAAAAGCAGAGAGTAGCGTCTGCCAGGGCGATTGTCACCAATCCGGCACTGGTGCTGGCGGATGAGCCCACGGGAGCACTGGATTCTAAATCTGCCAAGCTGCTGTTGGAGCGGTTCCGCTATCTGAACACCCAGCTTAAGACCACGATTCTCATGGTTACCCATGACTCCTTCACGGCGAGTTATGCCGGGAGAATCCTGTTTATCAAGGATGGAAAGGTGTTCCATGAATTGTGTCGGGGAGACGACACCAGAAAACAATTCTTTGACAAGATTATCGATGTGGTAACGATGCTGGGAGGTGACTTAAGCGATGCTCTTTAAGTTATCTTTACAGAATATGAAAAAAAGCGTAAAGGATTATGCGATTTACTTTTTTACACTTATCTTTGGTGTGGTGCTCTTTTACATTTTTAATGCCATTGGAACACAGTCGGCGATGCTTCTCATCTCCGAAAACACCAAAGACATGATAAAGCTGCTGGTAAATATTATGTCGGGGTTAAGTGTATTTATTGCCTGCGTTCTGGGATTCTTGGTGATTTATGCCAACCAGTTCCTTATGAAACGCAGAAATAAAGAGTTTGGACTGTATCTGTTGTTGGGAATGGGAAAGCGGAAAGTATCCACCATCCTGTTTATAGAAACCCTGTTGATTGGCTTTTTTTCCCTGGGAGTAGGTCTGCTTCTGGGAGTAGCCCTGTCACAGCTTACCAGTGTATTTGTTGCAGGCATGTTTGACGCACCTATGGAGAAGTATCAATTTGTATTCTCGAAAGACGCCTGCCTGCGTACAGTAGCATATTTTGGAATCATGTATCTGGTGGTGGTGATATTCAATACCATTATCATCAGCCACTGCAAACTCATTGAACTTCTCTCGAAAAGCAGAAGAAATGAGACGGTCAAGATGAAGAATCCGTGGCTGTGCACGCTGGTATTCTTCATTGCGGCGGCGATTCTCGGGTATGCATATAACCGGGTGGTATGGCATTATGAAGAGATAACGGATGCCAAACAAATGTTGATTTATATAGGGTTAGGATGCCTGGGGACATTTCTGGTATTCTGGTCTTTGTCGGGATTGCTGTTTCGGATTGTATCTTCTGTGAAGAGTTTCTATTACAAAGGGCTGAACAGTTTCGTTGCGCGCCAGATTAGCAGCAGGATTAATACCAATGTATTTTCCATGACGATTATCTGCCTCATGCTGTTTGTCACCATCTGTGTGCTGTCCAATGCTCTGGGAATGCGTAACTCCCTTCAGGATAACCTGAGAAGGTTCTCGCCGGCAGATGTGGAGATTGTAAAATTTGTAAGGGCTGGAAAAGAAGGAGGGGATGCTTGGGCGTCTATCTATAAGGAATATACAAAAAAGCAGCAGGAAACAAGCGATTTGTCTATTCTGGAAGTATATAAAGAGACGGTGGGAGATGTGGAAAAAGACTTTTCGGAGTATGTTTCCCTGCCCGTATATGCAACGGAAGATTTTACTTTTGGAGACTCCTTTGGCGCCTATCTGGATACCTTGAAGAAAGAATATCCCCACGGTCGTTTTGATACTGTGGAAGCAGTAATCAAAGTCAGTGATTATAATAAAATGGCAAAGATATATAATCTGGAAACTATCACATTGACAGGAGATGAGTATGTGCTGGTGGCAAACTATCCGGATATGGTAAAATGGCGGAATAAAGCGCTGGAAATCCATACGGTAATCACGCTTTCTGGTGTGCCGTTATCTCCCAAATATTCTGTGTGCCAGGACGGTTTTCTAGAGATGGCTTCCCAGGAGATTAATATAGGATTCTTTGTGGTACCAGATGAGGCGGTAAAGGAAGAAGCATTTGAGTTTAAATATGAATATCTCATTGCCAATTATGCTGCGAATAGTGAGGATGAAACACTGGATATGGATAAAAAGCTGGAGAGCATTAATAAGTATGAGGATTCTTATATTACGCCTTCGGTTCAGACAAGGACGGATATCAGGGAGTCGAGTATCGGACTTGGTGCAATTGTAACATTTATCGGTCTGTATATTGGAGTTGTGTTTTTGATTTCCGGCGCTGCGGTATTGGCGCTGAAGGAACTGTCAGAAAGTGCAGATAACGCAGGCAGATACCAGATGCTTCAAAAACTGGGAGCAGACAGGCGGATGCTTCACAAGGCATTGTTAGGACAGATGTTCCTTTTCTTCGGAGGCCCAGTAGTATTGGCTATGATACATTCGATTTTTGGAATGATGTTTAGTGAAAGTGTATTAAAAACAATGGGAACAGAGATCACAGCTGGCTCCATTTTGATTACTGCTGTGATTATGCTCATAATCTACGGTGGGTACTTTATCATCACGTATTTATGCGGGAAAAATATTATAGAAGAAGGATAGGATGACATTCCCATATACAATAGCGCAGGCATTTATGCCTGCGCTGTTTTGGGTATAAAAAAGTTTATGGGATTCATTGTTGAAAAGATAGCTGGTATCTGTCAGATATACTATGTGTTGTTTTGCGGTTTAATGGGTCTCAATATACTGCTGGATTG
>CAZSGT010000414.1:0-2612 GCA_964606215.1 uncultured Lachnospiraceae bacterium | reverse complement strand
ATGCACCGTATGCCGCCCCAGAACCTGCCACTATACCCCCTGCCAGATAAATGACCTTGCCGGACGCCACATACAAAATAGCAAGGAATGTGACCGCATAAATCAGCGCCGCACCCAAATCCTTTTCTGCCACCAGAATCAACACATGAATCCCCGCCACAATTCCCACCTTGACAACCTGTTTAAATCCGGTATTCTCCGCCAAAGCCGCCGCCACAAAAAATACATAGACAATCTTCACAAACTCCGATGGCTGGACGGCAAAACTTCCAATCACAATCCAGTTCTTTGCACCGTACTGCTCAGAGCCAATAACAAACACCGTGGCTAAAAGCAGGATACCCGCCAGTGCATAAAACCATGCAAATTTATTAAAATACTGAAATTTGTCTATCATATAGGGAATGACAAGACAGACAAGCTCTGCCACCGCGGCAATGGCAAACTGTTTCACCGCATAGTCAAAATGCAGACGCTCCAGCATAATAAATCCCACAGCAAGGCACATCATCATATTGTTGAGCACCAGCCTGGAAATATTCTTATATACAAACTGGCTGGCAAATATGCCTGCCAGGAAAAATACTACCTGCAGTACATACATAATAAGATATTTTGTCTCCGGATGCTGCACATACAAGGCGAGGGAACCCACGAAATGTATGAGAAACAAAAGTCTTCGCTGGGTCTTGTATTTGCGGTTCTGCCTGTCTGTATTCTTCATGCGGAACGCTGTAAAACAATACATGGTATACATGGCAAACAACAGCATCAACACATATTTTGACATGGCTACTATGATATTTTCCAAAACATTCCACCTCCTTAGTGCACTCCCCTGTAGAAATGCCCTGTGTACTCTCCTGTGTCCCCTGCTGGTACCTCCCCTTCCACACAACCCTGCAGGATGTGCAATATCCCCTCCGTCTCCCTTTCATCCTCCAAAACAAAATCCAGACGCAGGGCGGAGACGTCTATCTGAAGAATGTCACTCCACCGGGAAAACAGCCATACCGGCTGTCCGGAATATACTGTGCTGTGACAAGAGCCACATTCTCCCCTCACCAGATATCTTGTCCCTTCTTTTCCAAAAATCTCCGTATATCCGTTGTTTTTTCCATATTGCCTGTTTCCATCACAAATCCCTGCCCCGTGATTGGCGCACTGTGCGGAAACCATTAGCTCCTGATATCCATATATAGTATAACACATTTTGCTGTCCGTAAATCCGGACAATGAACTAATTTCTTTCCGGTTTAACTCCGGCGACAAAGTCACCCAGTCCACTCCCTGCTGTTCCAGCCACTGTGCCGCCCCGGAGTTTAACACATACAAATCAAAATCTGCCATGACAGAAAGGGAAACCCCGCCGTCTTTCAGCTGGTTTATTATATAAAGTTCCTCAAGGTTACGGATTACTACCCCAGACGGCTGTGTGCCGCCGCCATCGAAGATTTCTTCCAGGCTCTGATACAATTCTTTGTCTTCATTGCCGCGAAGCAACCTGGGCAGACGCAGATATACCGCCTTTCCCTCTTTTTCTGCCTGGGAAACAGCAGACTCCAAATCCTCATAGGAAACAGGAAGAATCACGGTAGAAATCACTCTGGATTTCAGTACTGCCGCCAGCTGCTTTCCATTCTCTACTGACGCTATCATCCCTGGCACGCTCCCCGCCTGTTTTTTCTTCGGTTTCTGGCTGGTTCCGGCAACATACGCTGGGGTCCTATGATGCTTTTCCCCTTCTTCCTCCCTGACTCTGGCGACACCTTCCCTCTCTTCCACCTTCTGACTACTTCTGGCACTGAGAGCCAATATTTCCCGCTCCAATTTTTCCATGGCGCTTCTTCGCAGATTCTTCAACGCCCCCACCGGAATAAACACATTTTCGGAAACCTGTATATCCAAAGCTCCAAAACAGAATTTTTCTTTGCCGGTTTTTTCCAGTACTGCCCGGATATCTCCTTCTTTCATGGGGCGCTGTCTGGCACTCTGGCACAAATCGCCCTCCTGCTCCACCGTACACTCTCCCCAGGGAAGCTTTGCCTGCAGACGGAGACATATGGTTTGTCCCTCTAAAAATACTCCCTGTCCCGCCACCTCCACCTGGGGTTCCCCTGTCAAAAACTGCTCCTGTATCCACTGCAGCAAAGGACCTTTCTTCATACGGAACAATGTATTGCCCTTCTTCACGCCGGATTCTTTACGGATATGGACGCAAATCTCCGTACCCGCCTTCCCCTCTTCTCCCGCCGTATAGTCGTAGATTTCCTCCCCTTTTTCATTGCGGAACACCATGCCGTCCTGGGGCCAGACGTCTTTTTCCAGCTTCACCCTGGCGTTAATCCCCTGTACCCATATCACCTTCCCAATATAGATACCGTTGTGGTTTGGCCTGGTGTCCGAAAGCATATCTGACAAATCTCCGGAAGCATATCCGTGGGTAAATCCATTGCGGTTGTACATCTGCATCAGATTTTCCAAATCCTGTCTGTACTCCTGCTCATGGTTGTCCAGATACCTTTGGTAGCCTTCACTTCCCAGCTCCAGATACAAATGCCGCACCGCAGGCGCGCCCGCTGCCCTGCGCCTCACGCCCCACCGCAGCGAAA
>CAZSGT010000413.1:0-2617 GCA_964606215.1 uncultured Lachnospiraceae bacterium | reverse complement strand
ATATTTTTCCGGGGGATTCGTTTACTGCCTCCCCTGGCAGTGATAACAGCAATACTTTTTTTATTCATATCTGGCAACCTTCCTTTCTGGATGTTGGTTTGTTCTTTAGTTGTTATATCGGCATTTTTGTGTATGGTCACTATCAGACAATACAAATACCAGCTAAAGAGCTGATAATTGAAAGAAAAGAAATTGAAAAATGGATACACTAACCTATATAGAGAAATGTGAGGGATTTCTATGAAGTGTATCGATGATGTACAGGTCGGCAGGCGGCTGGGGCAAATGCAGAAGAAGCGGAAACAAAATAATTTAAACACAGCATTGGAGTTGGGAATGTCGCAGTCAAGGTACAGCAGGCTCAAAAATGGTATTGTTACCGTTACAGTGGATGAATTGCGAAAAATATGTTCCGTATATGAATGGACTGCACAATACGCCTTGTTTGGACAATCTGTTCAGGTAAGCAGTCCGGTGTTTGATGATATTGGACATCTGGATGAACACGGAAAAAGAAGGTGTCTGAAAATGCTTGCCTATAGTATAGACAGGGGAAATGTTTCGAAGGAGTTCCGAAGCCATCCTATGTACAAGCTGTTTATGGATGGACTGTTGGAGAGGATTCCAGAGAATACCGTGGATGTCCTTCCCTATGTCCTGAAATATGAAAAGGATAAAAATGGGTTTAAGAGAAACCAGATGTTAGAAATTCTGGAGATTACACGCTTTAAGTGGGACGCCATTATGCAGGGGGTTACACCGGGAGAAGTTTCTCTTTTACTTCGGATAGAAGAGAAGTTTGGATATGACATTCACTTTTTGGTGAACAATGAAATACCGGCCAATGATTATTTCGATAGACTGTTAATAAAGCAGATACACAGGAAGGAGAGGATATTAGTTCTGTTCGATGAAATACAAAAATTTGGGGAACAGGAGTATCTTGTGGAAATGCAAGGAAGGAATCGAGGAGTCTACAGATAATAGTAACTCAGACATGGACTTGAAAATGAAAAATATGTTTTGTAGAGATAGTTTGTCGTATTTTCTGATATATTGCAATAAAACGAAGAAAAAACAAAAAAAGGAAAATATTTCTTTAAAAACATGAAATTTTGTGCTATTATATAAATGCATCCCCATATTGGTGTTAGGGATAATAGTTTTAACGCATTTCTATTATCCTACAGGACATCAAGGGGATGCTTTTTTGCTCTATAGGAATAGTCGTGAAACGACTATTCCTTATGAAAAATCTTCTTTCAACTACATAGTTGTGATGGGGGTATTGCAGCCTTTTGTATTACAATTTATACGAAGGCGCATTATCAATACGAAGCGCCTCATCTTTTTTACAGGCGGAAAGGTCTGCATTTTTAAACAAAAAGAAAGGAGATTTCGTAATGGGAAAAAATTTGAAGGGAAAAGAGATTGGCGTGGGAATCAGTCAGAGAAAGGACGGGTTGTATACAGCGAGGTATACGGACAAAAACAAAAACCGCAGACAAAAGTACTTTAAAACGTTGCAGGAGTGCCGTAATTGGCTTGCAGAGGTAAATCTTCGGGATGGGCATGGAAATGTGCTGTATGGCGAAAGTATGACCGTTGACGCATGGTAT
This sequence comes from uncultured Lachnospiraceae bacterium, assembly GCA_964606215.1. GTDB lineage: Bacteria > Bacillota > Clostridia > Lachnospirales > Lachnospiraceae > CAZSGT01. The sequence goes on along the minus strand of CAZSGT010000413.1, from coordinate 998 downwards.
CAGTATTGGATTGATAATGTCAAAGGAAATAATATCCGTTATAACACGAGGAGAGGATACAATGACAGATATGAAAAGAATATAAAACCGCTTATTGGTGATATGTTATTAAAAGATGTGAAACCGCTTCACTGTCAGGATGTGTTGAATCAAATGGCAGGTGCATACATGAATTCTACCATACAACGGACCAGAACGGTCCTGTGGGTTCTGCTTGACAGCGCCGTAGAAAACGAATTGTTATTCAAAAATCCGGTGACCAAGTCTGTGAAATGTAAATCTGGAAAGAAATCCAAGGATAAACGAGTTTTGACAACGGATGAACAGTGTGCTTTTTTGCAGGAAGCAAAAGAAACGGATAATTACAATCAATATTCACTTATTTTGCAGACGGGATTAAGAATTGGTGAAATGACGGCTTTAAAATGGAGTGATATCGATTTTGAGAGGAAGATTCTTCATGTAAGAAGAACTATGGAATATGTCTATTCTGATAAAAGATGGAGAATTGGAGAACCAAAGAGTAAGACTGGCAACAGAGATATACCGCTTACCAATGAGGCCGTGAAAATTTTAAAGAGCCAGAGGGAAAAGATAAGGGCTTCAAAACAGATTTCCATGGAATTCCCCGGTTTTGTGTTTTTGAATCAAGATGGAAAGCCTGCCACCAGGTCATTTTACAACAAAGATTTATCCTTTCTGGCAAAGAAAGCGGGAATAAGCTCTTTCTCGGTACATACATTGCGTCATACCTTTGCTACAAGGTGTATAGAGGCAGGAATGAAACCGAAAACCTTACAGACAATCCTGGGACATGCCGATATAGGGACTACGATGAATATGTATGTGCATATTACAGAAGAGGAGCGTTCAAAGGAGATTTGTCTGATTGAAGATGCACTGAAAGTCCTTTGAGAGGGTATGTATCCCCTGTCAAATATGATTTATCAAAAACAAAGCAGGTCCTGCGACCTGCTTTGTCTATTAAAGAAATATTA
>CAZSGT010000412.1:0-2618 GCA_964606215.1 uncultured Lachnospiraceae bacterium | reverse complement strand
GGCTATCCGGTTACAACAGAATGCAGTACCGCCGTGAGGGAAGCTGTTCAGAAGGCATATGAATACAGTCTGCAGCATCAGGCAGAACAGGTTGCAGAAACAAATCCCTTTTTGGAGGAAGCGGAGGAACAGACAAAGGAAGTCCAGAATGCACAGGAGGTTAAAAAAACCCCAAGCCAGGAAAAAGCAGATGCAGTTTCCCGGAGAAAGGAAATCAGACAGGAACTTCGTGCAAATGGCTTCAAGGCAAATAACGCTCTGGTATCAGGGATTGAACGTCTGGATGCAATGACAGGTAAATCAAATACCTTGCGGGATATCAAGGAGCTGGCAAAAGCCACGGATATATCCGCAGAGGCAAAAGAAACTGTAAATGAAGTGGTAGAAAATTTACAGCAGCAGGAAGCGAAGATGCAGGCGCCCGAACCGCCGGCGCCGGCAGTGGAGCCAGCATAAGAAGATAGCATCCTGTTGTGTATGGATGCAGACACCGGTTCCACCATTGGTGGAACCGGGATACGAAAGGATGTGAGAGACATGAATAAGGAAAAAGTCATTGAAATGGAGAATGTTGTTGAACTTTTGACGGAAGAAGAAATATTTGAGATATACGAAGCATGAAAGGAGGCTTGCAGCATGAGTACAAACATATTAGAAAATGAAGAGCTGGCGGATGGATTTATGCAAAGTCAGGGAATAGACAGCCTGACATTGCCACCTGCATTTTCAGATGAAACTCCGGACGAAGAGCATATGTATGATTGGGACGGTCAGGAGGTGAAAATGTGAATAAAATTCGTGAACAGCTGGTACAGGAATTTTTAAATGCGTTAAAAGAGGATACGATACCATGGGAACAGGGATGGGCTTCGACAGGTATTCCGCAGAATGCCGTGAGTGCTGCACCTTATCATGGTCTTAATGCCGTTATCTTATCTATGCAGGCGCATAAAAAAGGGTATACGGATGCCAGATGGTGTACATATAAACAGGCAAAGAACCAGGGATGGCAGGTGTTAAGGGGTGAAAAGGGTTGCCAGATTGAGTTTTGGAGCATGTATGATACGAAGGACAAGGTAAAACTGAAACCACAGGATGTGAAGCGTCTGCAGGAAACATTGTCCAGAGAAGAATATATGGAAAGAGTAAAGCCGTTAGCCAGTTACTATACTGTGTTTAATGCAGAGCAGATGCAGGGCATTCCCAAAGTTGTGGTTGTCAATGACATAAGCAATATGGAAGAATCTGCGTTAATACAGCGCAGGGATATTCTTATGGAAAATATGAATGTGGATTTTGTTTCTGGAGGAGACCGGGCGTTTTACACCCCTTCCAGGGACAGAATCACCATGCCGGAAATCGGCCGGTTTAAAAATGTGTATGCCTACATGTCTACTCTTTTACATGAAGCCGGACACGCAACCGGACACGAAAGCCGGTTCAACCGGGAAGTAAAAAATGCATTTGGCACAGAAAACTATGCACGGGAGGAACTGCGTGCCGAGATTGCATCAGCATTTGTCAGCCAGTCCATTGGCATGGAAAATGAAAGGCAGCATGTAGATAACCACCGGGCATACATCCAGGACTGGATAGCCGTGCTGGAGAAAAACCCGGAGGAGCTCTTCAAAGCCATCAAGGATGCGGAGCGGATAGCGGACTACTTGATAGAAAAGGGGGAATTTTCCAAAGCACAGCTGGAACTGGTGCAGGAGGAACCGGAACATATCGAGGGGATTTCTCCTGAAAAAGAAGAGTCTGCAGAAAGTGGGGAAACTCTTTCAGATAAAGACATTATGCTTCTTAATGGAGAAATCGAGCCATATGTAACCATTGTCTGGTCAGAATATGGACCGCCGTTGGAGAACGGAGTAGAAATGCCTTTCTCAGAGGCAAATGTGTTGTTTGAAAAATTAGATAATCCGGCTGTGTGGGATGATATGCATAAAAATGGGATGATGTATTACAAAACAACATTCCAGATTACCTATGAACAAAACGGGGAAATTTGTAAAGGTGAATACCGACAGGATTTGGGAGATGGATATGGCAGTATTGTAGACTTTCTCCAGAAAGAATACCGGGGTAATACCAGGCTGATAAATTATCTGGAGACAAACTGTTTTTATCAGGATGTGATTCAAAAATATGGTGAATTATCTCCGGAGGCAAAAGATTATGTTGCCGGGCTTCGGGGAGATATCCGCAGGTACTGTCTGGAATGGGGCTGGGAAGACAGGGAATTACCAACTGCTTCTGAGGTGGAAATGATATTGGATATGCATAATCATATGGGATTTACCATGCTTTTTACAAATCAGGGAGCAGCAAAAATAAGGCTTGAAATCAAGAGACAACAAAGAATGAATCAGTCTGTAGAAATGAGAGAATATGTAGATGGTGAAGTATCCCAGAATCAGAAAATGAAAACTGCAGTACAGCTGGGATTAGAGGTGGAAAAATATAGGAAGGATGGTTTCACAGTAGAGCAGATATTGAAGTATAAAGTGCCAGCAATACTAGAAAGTGTGGGAGAGCGAGGCATCACAATTCCTGTTGAACGAGCATGCAATCTTATCTGTAGCACATATGCATCTAATTTTGAAGAGTATAGAGTG
>CAZSGT010000411.1:0-2620 GCA_964606215.1 uncultured Lachnospiraceae bacterium | reverse complement strand
GAAAACTGATACATTCCATAGGCATATTGAAAAACTACTCCGGAAATGGTATTTGGAAATTGTTTGGACTTAACCCGGTTTAAAATCACATTTGCCACCATAATCCGCCCAGCTATATCCTGATTTCCCGATTCCGCCTCCACGATACGCTCCAGTACCTCCTGTTCCGTCTTCGTCACCTCCACACCACATGCTTTTTTAATCTTTTTCAGGCGTCTTTGTTCTTTGCGCACCTTCTCCCACTCGCTCTCCCGTTCCAGCCGCTTTGACACCATATATAAAATTTTATTCTGGTTTTCTTTTTCCACCTGCTTGTCATTTGCCATAATTTCCACCATTTCCACTGCCTGTTTGCTCACCATGGAAATCTGCATCTGCTGGGAACTGGTCTGCACCAGCTTCTGTGTCGCCACAGAACCTGCTGTCTTGCTGTCTGCCAGAATAACCATGGCAAGCAGCATACAACTATACATAATTACAAAAATTGTTTTCTTCAAATTATCCCTCCTGCAACGCCGCTATGCAAGCGGCATGTCTTTTATACATTACAAATATATTAAATAGTATATGCAAACTGTTACAAAATATGACAGTTTCTATTCCACTTGTAATAATTCTGTAATGCCGCTATACTAAATATAGAGAAAAATCGGAAGAAAGGAGGGGAACATAGAAGATATGGGATATATGACTGGTGTATATGCCGCCACAAAAAAAGATGGCACAAAATATTTCCGCAGCTCTGTCACCCACAGGGGAAAACATATCAGCCTGGGCAGCTTTCCTACGGAAGCCCTGGCTCACAGCGCCTATACAGAGGCCCTCTCCCTCCTGGCAGACAAGGGAATCTTTCCGGAGCATTATGAACGGCACCAAACTGCCCTCTCCTTTGAAAAATGGGTGGTTCTCACCAATTTATCAAACAATGGACTATATATTAAAACACCTGTATATCTGCTGGAAACCTCCTTTCTGTACTACCTGTCTCCCACCGATGTACTGCACTTTGACGCCGATGATTTGTTTTACTATTCCAAGCACGCCATCATGCGCAGAGGCAGTCATCTCTTCGTATCCGACTACGGTATGCAGGTAAACATCCTGTCCCGCTATGGCATTCACGCCCATTCGGTGGCAGGCAGGGATTACCGCTTTATCAACGGCGACACCTCAGATTTCCGCTACTCCAACATAGAAGTCATCAACAAATATTTTGGGGTACAAAAACAGCTGCAGGGCATGTTTCCCCTTTATATGGTGAAAATCCATGTCAACGGGGATTTACTGGTGGGCAGATACCCGGAAGAAATTACTGCCGCCATTGCCTACAATAAAGCGGCGGATACATTACGGCAAAAGGGATTTTCCAGAAATTTTTCCGAGAACTACATTGAAGAGCTGTCTCCGGAAGAATATCAGACCATATACAATTCCATTGACCTTCCCGACTCCATAAAAAAATGGACTCCATAAACCGGACTCTCGCTTTGCCTTTGCAAAAAAGGCTTCTGAATCCACTCATGGAGTTATGCCCGCGCATTAAAACCGGGGCCAGAGATTTTATTCTCTGACCCCGGTTTATATTACAATAAGCTGGCTTGCAGGTTCGTGGCAGCGTTTGTTTCACATCTTTTAACGCTCCCGCTCCTCCTTGCGCTTTAGAAGTGCGCTGGTATCCAGCAGCTTCTCTCTCTGCGCCTCTGCCATTCTTTGCTTTTCTGCCTTTTTCGCCTCTTTTTTCTCCTGCCTGGTTTGTTTTGGTGCCTTGTCCGCCCGCTTCTCTGCGGATTTGGACGAAGTCTTCTGCGGACTGTCCTCTGCCCCGGTTCCGCCCAGTGCCTTTGATACTTTTCCGTCCGCTTTCCCATGTCTGGCTGACGCTGCCTCTTCCAGTACAGGTTTCCGTTTTGGCAGCAAATCCATAATGGACATCTGCAGCCGGCGCGCCGCCACATCATACATAAACAACAAGATACAAATCACCAGCAAAGCCATAGTGGTATCTATGGCTGAAGTAACCCGCTTTAATCGTTTCTTAAAAATGCCGTCCAGGGTATCCACGCTTTCGCCGCCAGTCTGCGCCACAAAATCCTCCAGTACATTGGTTGTCTGGTCATACCGGTACTCGGCAGAATACTGCATGGTCAGCGTGGCATTCCGGCTTCTTACGATATCCCCGCTCTGATTCTGTCTGACATTGATGTTGTACACACCGGTCTTGCTAAGGCCAAGGGTTCCCTCAAAGGTTCCCGGCGCCGTAGCCTCCAGAGTCTGCTCATGCTCCTTTCCATCCTCGTCTGTATACACCACGGAAACCTGGCTGTCTCCATCGTATTCTTTCGTCGTATATACAACCTTCGCTGTGCTTCCCTCCTGGGTAACTGCGAGAGTGGTATCCAAATCCTCCATGGAGCTCTCCGTCCAGGAGATAATATTTTTCCAGAAAGCCGGATAGTCTTCCCATCCTGCATACTCTGCAGTCCAGCGGTTTTCGGCGTCACTGGCAAATGCCACCGTCTTACCAAGACCGTATTGCCAGCTGGTGAGAATAGGCTCTTTCTCATCGGATACCAGAATCGATGTAGCCGTATCCTTTTTTGTGGTGGCAACATATCCATAC
>CAZSGT010000410.1:0-2626 GCA_964606215.1 uncultured Lachnospiraceae bacterium | reverse complement strand
ATATGAAACATTCCGCAATATATGGGCTCTTGCAGTAAAGCTGGAGTAAAAATGCATGAACCTTGACACCTGAAAAGCCTGATCTTACTGCTATAAGGGAAGTCTGCCCTTTTTTAGGACTTTTTGTGTTTTAATCTTAACTGGACAGGTCAAAAATTGAAATATAACGGTATAAGGTTAACTCCTTGATACCATGAATAATTCAGGCTAAGTTTGCAGATACGAGCATAGAATTCAGTATCACTTTTACAAATACCTCCTGTTCTGTCATCTCTACGGTTGCTCCATCAAAGAGCTGCTCAAATATCTCGTCTTTGGATAATTCAAATGCAGAACTTATTTCTCTTGGAAAAACATCACATAATTCTTGTATTGTCATAACTTCTCCCTTTTCTCTAACTCCAACGCTTTAAGTATTAGGTTTGCCGAATAGTAAATTGCATTTGCTTCTTTTGCCGGGAGTTCGCAATTTGTAACCATATTGTTTACTTTTGCTAAAGAGCACCGTACTTTCGTTGGAGTATTCCATCTCAATTTGATCTTTTTCCCATTCCTGTCCTGTACTGATTTTTGCATTTGCGAGAACTGGTAACGCTGCATATAATCATTTTTCATATAATCTTTTCATTTCCTCCGTATCTAAAATAGTCACATCCTTTTTTATCGGCGGATATATTTCAGCTATCTCCCTGATCTGTCTGTAAACAGTTTCTTTATTTCTCCCCACAATATGGATATCACTTGCTTCATACCTGCTTTTTGGTTTCTTCTTGTCCGCAATCATCAAAATAACTTCATACTTTCCCTCGCTGTTAAGGGAAATACTGGCTATCATGATATGAAACTGCGAATCGGAACTTTTTACTGCTTTTAATGTCTGAAATTGCATATTATCACCGCCTTTTTCGTTAAAAAAACTCTTGGAACACCACATAAAATCGGCATTTCTTGCGTACCACTTCCCTATGTTTTTACGTTTTGTATATATTTCCCATGCTACGGTCATTCTTTAGGAATCGGCAAATCAGGCAATACTTACAATCCTGTTGCCGCTCTCCCCTTTTTAGGGACTTCGAAATATCCGAATACTCCCGCGCGCGTTATCGTGTCAACAAATTCCCTATATCGCCGAGTAAATCCCATTATTTCTCGCTATTCACCGTCATATCTGCTGCAATTCTGCCTGCTGCATACATCTTAATCCAATCTTTCAGTTGCATTGTGACAAGCCATCCCTCCCGGTTCTTCCTGTGGAATACGGCCGGAACCTCTGCAGCATCCGCATCCCTTACAGCCTGTTTCATGGCTTCAGATATGTTCAAGCGTTCCACCCTTTTACATTCAATATGTACGCCTGGAAGCCCGACCACATCAGCATCACCATTTGCTCCACAATACTGCTGCCCTCTGCGGCAATTATATCCATGCTCCCGGAGGACGCGGAATAATTCCCGTTCCCCTCCGGCTCCCTTTTGTCTGCTATTCATTACCTATTCCTTTTTTTCATTGAACGCATTTACCGTTCAGACCTCAACAAGCAATCCAGATCGTGAAAAAATATTCGCCTAAAAGCATAAAAATTATTTTTCCCAATCGGAACGCGCTCGAGTTCTCTTAGCTCCCATTTCACCATCATAGCATCATAGGAACTATTTTTAGTCACGCTCAACAAAATCCACGGTTTAATAAATTCAAACCCTGTACAAGCCTTTGAGAGCATTTCAGAAGAATATATTCCCACTCTACATCCATTTTGTAATTCGCGAAGCCTCTCTTTACTTACTCCCAACTCTGGATAGCCAGTAGATAATAAAATAATTAACTATACTAATTAATGATTCTGCGCTATACTTGATACAATCAAATCTTGGAGGTATTAAGTCATGGCAAAAGCACAGGCATTAACACTTTCGACAGAAGAACACACTCAGCTTGAATCTATCACAAGAACAAGGACACTTCAGGCCCAGGTTGTATCCAGGGCCTGAATCCTGTTACTGAAAGAAGCTGGTGAATCTATTGATTCGATTGCTGATAAGGTTGGCTTAAACCGCAATAGTGTACTTCTCTGCCTAAAGAAATATAAGGCCGGCGGAATTGAAAATGCCCTTTATGATACTCCGGGCCGTGGGCGGAATGCTGAAATCACAGATGCGGAAAAGCTGTGGGTCATCAACACCGCCTGCCAAAAACCTGTTGACCTGGGATACGCAGCTGAAACATGGACATATGCCAGACTTACAAAACATATCAATGAAACAGCGGAGAGCGCCGGTTATACAAGGCTCTCTACAATTACAAAGACAAGCATTAAAAACATCCTTGATGCTGCCGAAATCAAACCTTTCCGGATCCAGTATTGCTGTGAGAACCGTGATCCTGAATTTGAATCAAAAATGCACCAGGTGCTGCTCGTTTATAAGCAGATTGAACTGCTGTCTGATGAAAATGGCGAACTGTACATCCCTGCTGGTGAGCAGGACATCCATACTGCATCGTATGATGAAAAACCCGGGGTCCAGGCAATTCAGCCTTTATTCCGATTTCCTTTGATACCATTTCTGCCGTGGAATCGGCATCCTGCCTGCTCCTGTATTTCTTCTCAACTCTCTTTATTTTCCCCTGC
>CAZSGT010000409.1:0-2630 GCA_964606215.1 uncultured Lachnospiraceae bacterium | reverse complement strand
AGTTCTTACCCAGTATCTGCTACGACTCAATATGGAGGAGTTTACGAAGGAGAACGTGGTACAGACCTTTGAGAAAACGGCGGAGAGTATGGAGAGGATACATGACGCTCTTGCGAAAGTTTCCCAGACCCTGGCAGAGCAGGTGGAGAGCCCGGCTGCAAATGTAAACCAGTCTATGGATTTTATGAAAGCGCTGAACGGTCAGATTGCATCTTTCCAGATTCCGGTGCAGATGAAAGATTCTGTGATAGGAAATGATTTATATGTATACGGGGATGGGAAGCAGCTGGATGTGGACGCAGGCGTACGCCTGTATCTGAATCTGGATATGCCTTCCCTGGGAATGGTAGGTACGCTGGTGGAGATGAAGGAGCGTGACGTTACGCTGACCTTCCGGGTGGAAGATGAATTTAGTGCGGAGCTTTTATCAAAAAATCTGTCTCTCTTGACGGAGCGTTTGGAGGAGAAAGGCGTTCTTGCCAGGGGAACGGTTACCAGAAACCAGATAGAAACCGATACAGACGAAAATACCGCCCCTTCGGTGGTCATGCAGGTAATGAAAGAAAGTGACGTCAGCAAGGGAAAACACCGTGCGCCCACCAAGCGTTTTTCCTTTGATATGCGGGTATAGAAAATGCATGTTTGGTTTGCAGTGTTTGTGTCTGCACCAGGTACAACACCATGTCAGGAGCAGATGACAGCACAGAAATGAGGTTATAATGGAACGAAAACAGGTATTTTATGGAAAAGACACAAAGGATAAAACGGCAGTAGCGCTTTCTTATGAGCCGGGAGAGGCAGCGCCAAAAGTGCTGGCTTCCGGTAAAGGATACCTTGCCGAGAAAATTGTTGAAAAGGCCGAGGAGGAGGACATTCCCCTTCATGCGGATGACAAGCTGGCAAAAACTTTGTCTGGTCTGGATATCGGCGCATATATTCCACCAGAGCTGTATGAGGTGGTGGCAGAAATACTGGTGTTTGTGGACGATATGGACCGCATCAAGGGAAAGGTTATGGAGAGCCAGAGAAAGAAATAGGAACAGGCATAAAAATGGATATGAATATAAGTAATGAATAAAATGGGTATAGATATAGATGGAGAACGGTATGCATACAAGGGGAATTGGGGCCAGATACGAGGAGGCGGCGGCAGAGTATCTTGGGGCAAAGGGATATACCATCGTGCAGAGAAATGTTATCACGCCTTATGGGGAAATTGATATCGTAGCCATGGATGGAAAGGTTTTGGTTTTTTGCGAGGTAAAATACCGGAGCACTGCAAAACATGGCACTGCCTTAGAAGCCGTGGATGCCAGAAAACAGAAAAGAATCAGCAAAGCGGCATTATATTTTGTTGCCTGCAGGGAGGAAGAGCCGGCATGCCGGTTTGATGTGATTGCCATTGGAGGAGACGGTGAGGTTATCCATGTTGAGAATGCCTTTGATTTTACAGGATAACAGCAAATAGGAGATTTTCCTATTGGATGAGAAAAGAGATGGAGGGTTGGTATGGAATTGACATATACGCATAAAAATCCATATACAGGTGTTTGTTACAATGAGACAGATGGAATAAAACGTGCCGGTACGCTGAGGGAATGTGAAGGTGTACCGTTTCTTGTTTTTCCGGAATTTGAAAAACTTCCCTATATCAAACACGGATTTTCCACCAGGGAAGGAGGTGTCAGCCAGGGTTATTTTTCCTCCATGAATCTGGGATTTGGCAGGGGAGATGACCAGGAATGTGTCATGGAAAATTACCGGCGGTTTTGTGCGGCGGTGGGAATTCAGCCGGAACAGATTGTGTTTTCAGACCAGGTACATGAAGATACGGTGTGTAAGGTGGGACAGTCGGAGACCGCGGGAGCATTGTTAGAAAAGAAGCTTGAGAAGGTGGATGGTATCGTCACCGATGAACCGGGAATTGCACTGGTTAATTCCTATGCAGACTGTGTCCCTTTGCTGTTTGTGGATACAAAACACCGGGTGGTTGCAGGCAGCCATTCCGGGTGGCGGGGAACCGTGAAAAGGATTGGTCAAAAAACGCTGGAATATATGAGAGATGTCTATGGAAGCCAGCCAGAAGATGTGCTTGCAGTGATTGGACCGTCCATATGTGTTTCCTGTTACGAGGTATCGGAGGATGTGGCAGAGGAGTTCCGGAACGTATTTCCGAAAGACCAGTGGGAAACCTTCTTGTTTGAGAAGCCGGATTTCCAGGGAAAGTACCAGTTGGATTTGTGGCGGGCAAATCAGTGTAATTTGCTGGATGCAGGCATAAAGAAAGGGAATATAAGCGTTGCCTGCATTTGCACCTGCTGTAACAGCAAACACTTATATTCCCATCGTGCTTCAAAGGGAAAACGGGGGAATTTAGTCAGTATGATTTCTCTTTGCCAGTAATTCCTGAATACGGGATGTGGCATCCAGAAGGCTGCTGACGGAGGTATCGTTGTTGATGGTATCAATAATCAGAGAGAGGTAAGTACTCATGTCTACGTTTTCATAATAGGGTTTATCCAGAAGCTGGTCCGGGCAGTAATTTAAGTTTGTTGTGAAAATCCGGTCAAACAGGTTTTCCTTATATGCCTTGTCAAACACTTCCAGTCCTTTGGTAAACAGCCCGAATG
>CAZSGT010000408.1:0-2632 GCA_964606215.1 uncultured Lachnospiraceae bacterium | reverse complement strand
GATGAATCCAGAAAGGGTTCCTATGTAAAGATTTACGAAATAGATGAAAAGAAAGGAACCGTTTCCTTTGTCAAAGAATTTGAAAGCTTAAAAACTCCTCTGCGCTCTATCGGACACTATGTACCAGAAAGCCGCCGTGTCTTCGTGATGGCGGCATATTTGGAAAAAACCACCGATGACGGCTGCGACGGCATGATTTACGAGTACGATTATGAAACCGGAACACTGTACAATCAATACGGTACGTTTCACTCCTATTTCCGGGCATACGCCTTTGACCCACATATGGAAACCGCCTGTATGCCTATGGATTATGAGAACCTGGGCACAGAGCTGGGCACTTCCCGACAGCCAGTGGAATTAAAGGCTCTATACATTTCAACCTATGAACCGCTTCCCCGTTTTACCAGGGAAGAAGTCGAACAGCAAAAACAGAACCGCCTGGAAAATGAAAATTCTTTCAAAGAAACTACGGAGCCTGTTCGCAAACCACGGGAAGAAATGAAGAAAAAACGATATCGGATGAACGGCGGAAACAGTGCGGATAATCCGGAAAAATTAGAGGAACATCTCCGGCGTATTCGGGTATCCGCATGCGGAAATTATCTTTTAGTGTACGGAAAAGACCATTTGATTTCCCACATATTCTTCGTGGGAAGACAACACATTTATCAGCAGACATATACCAACACAAGACAATGTCTGCCTCAGGTATTCGGAGAATATGTAAAATATATGGCAATTTCTACACGCACATTTGAACCGGATATCTATGAAATATTTATTGAAGTCCACGATACCATATATAAAACAAAATACGAATTTACCATTCGCTAAAGCCTTTTTCTGCGATATAATGACAAATGCTCCCCGCCCACAGGCGGAGAGCATTTGTTAAAAACGAACTGTCACACTAAAAAATCTTTATAACTTGCTTTCCCAATCATGTATAACTGTTTCACAGGCATCCACATCCATCTCTGCAACAGCATCCTTCATCTGTGAAAATAATTCCTGCTGCCAGCCTTCATAAGAAAATCCTGACATCTTCTGGATAACCTCTTCCATCTGATCCATATCTAAATCTTCCATTGCTGCCTGCATATCTTCAAAGCATTTATACAACACATCCGCAGAAACAGCTTCCTTTTGCAAATCTGTTTCTTCTTTTTCTTCCTCACAGAAGGGTTTCAATATAGGAAGATAACCTAAATATTGTTCTACCATTTCATCTGTGCATTTATGTATCATTTCACCATCTTTATCATTGCCCGCCTTTTCCATGGCTGCTGCCTTGTCGGATAAAGATAACGCCCCAATCTGTTTAGAGGCACTCTTTAACGCATGCACCTCTATGGTATAGGCCGGCCAATCTTCCTGTTCTTCTAAGGATTTTATCAGATTTGCCTTCTTCTCGATGACCCGGTAATATTCCTTTAAAACTGTCCGGAACAACTGCTCATTTCCAAGCAAATTAATCGCAAATGGGATATCCAAATCTCCAATTGTAATATCTTCTATCGTTGTATCTGCTGCGTTGGTTATTTGCTTCGCACGAACCTTTTGAATCTTTTCTTTGGGAAGCCATTGCTTAACCTTGGATATCAATACACGTAACTCAATTGGCTTTGCAACAAAATCATTCATGCCTTCCGCACAGAACATTTCCTTTACTCCGTTAACCGCATTTGCTGTTAAAGCAATAATCGGGACATCATCATACTCTGAATGGAATCTGCGTATAATATGCGTAGTCTCAACACCGTCTACTTCAGGCATCATGTGATCCATGAAAATAATATCATAGTGGTGAACAGAAATTTTTCCAATTGCATCCTTTCCACTCAAGGCAGTATCCACTTTCATCTTAAGCGGTTCCAAAAGCCCTTCCGCCACAGTCAGATTGACAGCATTATCATCCACAATTAGAATCTCCGCATCCGGGGCAATAAAATCAATGTCAATATCATTCGAAGTACTATACATGGCATGCAAATCCTCATGATTAAATATCATGGCAAGATTCAACACAAAAAGAGGTTTTTTCACTACCAGAAGATTTGGGATAGTATGCTCAACAGTATCATCAAACTCAATAAGCAAAACAACCGTAATGTCCGGATTATTTTGTGCAAACTCCTCAGCCCTTTCCGAAAACATATTGTGTTCGATAAACAAAAATAAATTCTTTTCTTCGGGCAGTGAAGACAATTCATCTATAGACTGTACTTCCCTGCATTCAATGCCGAGTTTTTCCGTATCCCGCTGCAGAGCATCTGCAACATATGGATTGGAAATCATAAAAACTGCGAGAATTTCATTCGCATCCTCAACGGTAATGCTCGGAGCAGAATCTACAATCTCTTGCGGAATAACAAAAGAAAATCTGCTTCCTTTATTATATTCGCTCTCCACGTTTATATTGCCCTGCATTAATGTTACTAATTGTTTGCAGATTGCAAGACCCAGGCCAGTCCCCTCCACATTGCGGTTTCTCTTGCTGTCTACCTGTGAAAATGACTGGAACAGCTTATCTATATCCTGGGGTTTTATACCCATTCCTGTGTCTTCAATAGATACTTGCAGTTCCATATTATCATCGGATTGTTTGGTATATTCCATTTTCACTGTA
>CAZSGT010000407.1:0-2638 GCA_964606215.1 uncultured Lachnospiraceae bacterium | reverse complement strand
GCGTTTCTTACAATTAAGAGTTATAACTTTCCCCATCCCGTGAAAAGTAACTGGTAATGTGAACAACTTCCCTGTATTTTAGATTTTGTATTTGCATTTTTCAAACGGGCAATGTATAATGGCATTAGGTAAAGTAACTGTTGGAATCTCGCAGGAAAGGAGGATAAATCATGAGTTACGAAAGACCTCAGATTTTGGATGTGGGAATGTCAGAAGGTGTTTATGCAGCTTCAGGAAGTGATTGTGACTGTTTTGCAATTCAGAATATCTCTGAGAACCCAAATAGTGGCGGAAGATACTGGCTGTATTTTGAGATTGTTCAGGATGGAAGCCGTACACATACAGTGGAGGCAGACTGGACCAATCTTTACGTAGAGATTACTTTTTCTGCGGATCTGCCCGCTACTGTAAAGCTGGATAATAATATCAACGGTATTATTTCCGGCAATAAGGTTATCGTGGAAAAGGCAGAAGTATATCCGTCCAATACAGGCTGTTCTTACGAGGGCGTCTGGATCAGCGGAGAGGGTGCAACTGACCTGAGATACGTGTCAATAACTACAAAGCATCATATGTAATATTGTGTAACAATATTGTATTGAAGCACTTTGAACTGTTAAGCTGTTTACATCAGAAAGACGGGCATGGAATTCTTTTTCATGCTCGTCTTTTGCTAATTTTTGACAGTTAATTTGGATTTTTTGAAAAGATGGAATTAGAGAGCAAAACACCTTTTATATTGACGTTACAACAAAATTATATTATAGTAATTATAGTAGATGCGGGTATGTTTATTGCTATATTTTCAGATGGGAGATATAGCAATGAACATTATGAAAAGCCGGTAGTCCTGGCGAATGAGGAACTGGCAGAGAGGGTGTATGCTGCCAGCGGTGCAGTTGGCAGTAATTCAAACAATGGCAACTATAGGCGTGGCTGTGATAGTCAGTATGTGGCCGGGTTTACCAGCACTATCAGGGTGGTTGGAAAAACACTGTCAAGAAACATTATGGTTGTATGGGATGCCCGGTATATCGTGAGGAATGTTGAGGATTGCAGATCGATAAGGCATATGTGGATGGGGCGGCAAGCTATGATGCGGACAACGGCAGACGGATGCCTGCATGGGAGAGCACGGGATTTACTGCGGATCGTATGGTAAACGATGGGAATGGACTGGCATATTAGAAGCTGAGGTTAATTTTATTGTGCTATACGGACAGGATTATTGCCTGGAACATACAGGCTGATGTTGTTCAGGGTTTGCGCGTACATTGTATCCACAGGCTCTGGCAATACGGTTACGGTTGTACATACATTGCCTGCGGATGCATATCAGTCCGGCGATGATGTGACATACAAAGTATGGATAGCTACAGGCGATGAGGTAACTGTACAGGCTATTATCTGTACAGGTGCAGCTATCTCCTGTGCCAGGACGGTTTTGCTGAATTCAATGGTACAGCACACCAGAATTTTACCCTTGTGATGTTTATGCTTTTTCAAGCGGTGTTGATCATCCAACACCGCTTTTTTAAATGTGACACATGGCGCATATTTTATCAGACAGAGGCAGCTGTTTATGAAAGAAAAAATAAAGTTTATTGTTGGACGTATCCGGGCAGGGCGTCTTCAGGAAATGTGGAAGCAGACGCTTTGGATTTATCAATATGGAAAGAAATATTGGCTGATCATGCTTTTTTACACGCTTCTTGGTATGGTCAGTACTGTTATATCGCTGCTTACCAGTCTGGTCTCCAGAAATCTGGTGGATATTATTACCGGGCACCAGACGGGGCAGGTTATTGCCACTTTTGCCATGATGATAGGGCTGAATGTGGGGACTACATTTTTGTCGAAAATATCGGATTATGCGTCCAATTACCTGAGTATGAAAGTTGATGCGGAGATTAAATCGGATATTTTCGCTAAGATCCTGGTGACGGACTGGGAGTCTCTCACAAATTATCATACTGGAGATCTGCTGACCAGATGGGGGTCGGATGCATCTAATATATCCAATGGTGTGTTAAACTTTCTTCCAAATGCATTTATTTATGTTTTCCGTTTTGTCAGCGCATTTGCCATGGTGATCTATTATGACGCATCCTTTGCAGTGTTTGCCTTTTTGGGAATGCCTGTGAGTTTGATCCTGTCTAAGACACTTATGAGCCGCATGGTGAATAATAATAAGAAAAGCGCGGCTATGGGTGCGAAAATGTCAGGATTTAACCAGGAGACTTTCTCCAATATCCAGACCATTAAAGCCTTTGATCTGGTGCAGCTTTATGTGGAAAAGCTGAAGTCATATCAGAAAGAATATATTAATATGCGTTTGAGTTTTCAGAAAATGTCCATGGGAACTTCTATTTTATTATCCACAGTAGGTCTGATCGTTTCTTATGCAGCATATGGATGGGGGATTTACCGTGTCTGGAGCGGAGCAATCAGCTATGGTTCCATGACTATGTTTCTGGGACTGTCAGGGACGTTGACAGGTACGTTGCACAATCTGACTTCTCTGATCCCTTCTGTAATCGGTCTGACTACTTCAGCGGGACGGTTGATGGATATTGTGGAGATGCCCAGAGAGGATTATAGTCATGATGAAGAGGTAAATGCTTTTTGGGAAAAACAC
>CAZSGT010000406.1:0-2653 GCA_964606215.1 uncultured Lachnospiraceae bacterium | reverse complement strand
GAGGTAGAGCTGACGCTTTCCTGCATCGATGAACCGGGGGTGGCATCGGAAAAATTCAGTCACCGGGAGTCGCCGGACAGGAGCAAATGTGTGGTGATGACTTCCGATAGCAGCCTTTGGGACATTGCATGGAAAGAATATGGGGATGCATCCTGCTGGAGAATGATTGCAGAGGAAAATCATATTATGAATCCTCTGGAGATACCGGTGGGCAAGTATCTTAAGGTACCGCCCTGGTTCGATTCCTGATACGCCAGACATGCATTTGCGGCAGTAAAAACACATGGAAAGGGGAGTTATATGGCAGATTTGATGACCGGAACCTATACCTTTGACACACTGAAAAACAAGTATGGAGATTTTCAGATTCCCCTGATTAAAGTATTGGCGAAAGGATGTGATTTGGCTGCAGATATGAGGCTTTCCATTGTGGATATGAAAGTCGTGCTGTCCCTGAATCATGTGAGCATGGCAGTACTCCGGATTGACGGGTTATATGACGAGGAGAGTCATTCCTTTGATAAGAAAGTGAAACAGAAATTCACGCTGGGGGAAATTATGGAGGTGGAACTGGGATATTCGTCTGCATCCGTAAAGATTTTTAAAGGCTACGTGGCAATGGTGGGGGCGGAGTTTGGGGACAGCCAGAGACTGGTGGTGACTTTGATGGACGTCCGCCGGCTGATGATGGTAAGCGGAAATACATATGCCATGCATGAAGTGGTAAATTATTCGGATGTCTTCCGGAATATTATGGGCAAGTATTCCAAACTCTGTACTCCGGAAATTGACGATACCGACGACCATTTAGAGCAGCCACTGTCCCAGACCCGGAATGATTATGTTTTTGTGGCAGAGGATTTGATTGGTGCCGGGAAGGTGAACCGGGAATTTTTTGTACTGGGGGATAAGGTGTATTTCCGGAAACCGAGAACCTCGAAACAGCCGGTTATGACGTTGGAATACGGCAGGGAACTGCTTACCTTAAGTGCCTGGGAGGAATATCAGGATATCCAGGTACAGGTTATTGGATATGACGGAAATACCCAGACGGTCATTGAGGCGAAGGCTCCTGTCTCCACAGACAGGGAGCAAAAAAAGCTTCTCTCGTCCACCCAGAGCTTTATCCAGGTAGACCCTTGTGCAGACACACAAAAGAAGGCGGACATCCGGGCGGAAGCTGCTGCAGATAGAAAGAGATGGCAGGTGTGCAGTGGACGAGGGATTACCATTGGACTTCCAGAGCTGGTTCCAGGGCGTTTTGTCCGGGTGGAATCTCTGGAAAAGGACTATGGAGACCATACATATTACATGACGGAAGTGGTTCACGAGATTACAGAGGAGGGGTTTCGTACTATCTTTGAGATTGGGGGATGGATGTGATGGAGATATTTCC
This sequence comes from uncultured Lachnospiraceae bacterium, assembly GCA_964606215.1. Classification (GTDB taxonomy): domain Bacteria; phylum Bacillota; class Clostridia; order Lachnospirales; family Lachnospiraceae; genus CAZSGT01. Next base: position 1,257 of record CAZSGT010000406.1, on the reverse strand, counting down.
GATGCAGATGCCCAGAGAACCGGAGCAGCAGATTTGCAGTATCACCACAGGGCTGGTAAAGGAGAATTGGGATGAAGACCATCCGGGTATGGTGAAGGCAGAATATTTTTTGGGAACAAAGGGGAAAAATGTGACGGGCTGGATACCGGTAGCCGTACCCTATGCATATAAAGACTGTGGGATGTATCTGCTGCCGGAAGTGGGCTGTCAGGTGGTCATCGGGTTTCAGATGGGAGACCGGAACTGTCCGGTTGTTCTGGGATGTCTCTGGAGTCAGGAAAATCCCATTCCAAAAGATACAGCAACCGAAAAAAATACCATCAAACGGTTTAAAACCAAAGGCGGCTGTCAGGTGGTGTTTGAGGAGGAAGCGGATAAAGAAGCCGTAGAAATACAAACTCCCGGTGGACTTGTGTTCCGCATGGATGAGGAAAAGCAAAAAATCCTTGTTACAGACGGAGAACAGAAAAATGGAATGGATATTGACGCGGGAAAAGGGGAAGTCAGACTGTTCGGGGATGGGAAGCTGGTGCTGGAAGTGGGAGGAAAAGCTGTCCTTACGCTGGATGGAAAATCAAACTCTGCCGCAGTAAAGGTGGATACCGTAAAAATGGAGGCGTCGAAATCCTGTCAGATTGACGGGCAGAATTTAACGTTTTCAGGAACCCAGACAGAAGTGAAAGGACAGAGCCAGTTAAGCGTCCAGTCGGGAGGAATTACCCAAATCAAAGGCGCCATGGTAAAACTAAACTAGTGCACAGTACACGGATGTGCTGACACGTTCATATATCAACAGATTAGCACACTGGACAGAAAGGGGGGCGGCAGATGGAGCAGGACAATCCAAAGGCATTTCTTGGCGTGGGATTTGCCTTCCCCATACAGCCAGATAAAAACACAGGAAGGATACAGACGGCAGCCTATGAGGAAGATATCAAAGAGGCAATCCGAATCATTCTCTCCACCAGAAAAGGGGAGCGGATTCGCAATCCATCCTTCGGCTGCGGGATTTACAACTATGCATTTGACACCATGGATTTTACCACGCTAAGTGCGGTGAAACATGAAATTGAACTGGCGTTGGTTTCCTGGGAACCGAGAATTGAAGACATTCAGGTTAAAGTTCAGGAGGAAGCGGATGCGGGCAGGCTTCTGATTGAAGTGGGATATGTAGTCCGCAGTACAAACAGTCCGTATAATATGGTATTTCCCTATTATATCCAGGAGGGATATTTAAAGGGAGGATAAGGCAGCAGG